>NZ_JBYTAH010000022.1:0-89653 GCF_058787975.1 Cupriavidus sp. FW305-26 | reverse complement strand
CCTTCATTGAAGGAGATTTCGTACCGGAAATGGGTGGCGGCCGATGGCGACCGTACTCTGCGCGTCGATTACCCATTGACGTCCCAATCGATCGTGTTCGATGTCGGTGGGTTCGAAGGACAATGGGCGAGCGACATCTACGCACGGTATCGCTGCCACATTCACATTTTCGAACCGGTACCATCGTATGTGGAGCAGATCGCGCGTCGTTTCGAGCAGAACGACGCGATCCGTCTCCATGCGGTGGGCCTTGGTGGCTGTGCGGGCACGTTCCAGATCTCGATTGCCGGTGATGCATCGTCCATGCAGTTGCAGGGCGAAGACATAGTGGAAATTGGCGTCGTCACGCCCGAGCAGGTGTTTTCAGCCGAGGATGTATCGCAAGTTGACTTGATGAAGGTGAATATCGAGGGCGCCGAGTACGACCTGCTCGATCACCTGATCGACACGGGCCTTATACGGAAAATCCGCCGACTTCAGGTTCAGTTTCACGATTTCGTGCCTGACGCGGAAGCACGGATGGCGGCGATCCAGCAACGGCTTGCTGTAACGCATCGCGTGACATATCAATTCCCTTTCATTTGGGAAAACTGGGTAAGCAAGGAGTTGGAGGAATGATCGTCACGCGAGTGATCGGTGGTCTTGGAAACCAGATGTTCCAGTACGCGGCGGGCCGGGCACTGGCGCGGCGGCTTGGGGTGCCGTTGAAGATCGACAGCAGTGGCTTCGCCGACTATCCCTTGCACAACTACGGGCTGCACCATTTTGCATTAAAGGCCGTGCAGGCCGGAGACCGCGAGATACCCAGCGGGCGCGCTGAGAATCGGTGGGCCAAGGCATTGCGACGCTTTGGCCTGGGTACCGAATTGCGCGTGTTTCGCGAACGCGGTTTCGCTGTGGATCCTGAGGTCATGAAGCTGCCTGACGGTACGTACCTTGACGGGTACTGGCAAAGCGAGAGCTATTTCGCGGAAATGACACAGGAATTGCGCCGCGATTTTCAGATTGCCACCCCGCCCACTTCGGAAAATGCCGAATGGCTGGCACGTATCGGCGGCGACGAGGGCGCAGTTTCCATTCACGTCCGCCGTGGTGATTATGTGACCAATGCATCGGCCAATGCCGTGCATGGAATATGTTCCCTGGACTACTACATGCGGGCTGCCAGGTATGTAGCGGAAAACATCGGTGTGAAACCGACGTTCTATGTTTTCTCCGACGACCCGGACTGGGTTGCGGGGAACCTTCATCTCGGACACGAGACGCGGTATGTCCGCCACAACGACTCCGCCCGGAACTATGAGGATTTGCGGCTGATGTCAGCCTGCCGTCACCACATCATTGCCAACAGCACTTTCAGCTGGTGGGGCGCGTGGCTGAATGCGTCAGAGAAGAAGGTAGTGATTGCGCCAGCGCAGTGGTTTCGCGATGAGAAGTACGATACGAGAGATCTGCTGCCGCCGACGTGGACAAAGCTCTGAAACGGACTCGATCGAACGCATCGGCAATGAGATGTATCGTTGCAGTGAAATTAGTCTTTAGAGATCAATCAATAAACAGTGACGCGTCACCGGTGGATGTGACAGTGTTCACTGAAAGGGCGGAAATTGAATGAAAGGCGAGCCTTTGATCAGCGTCGTAATGCCAGCGTACAACGCGCAACAGCATCTGGCCGAGGCTATGCAAAGCGTGCTGGCCCAGACCTACGAGAACTTAGAGGTCATACTCATTGACGACGGTTCATCGGACAATACGCTTGAGATTGCGCGGTCATTTGCGGATCCTCGCATCAGGATCGTGGAGAATGAAACGAACCTTGGTCTCGTCAACACGCTCAACAAGGCCTTGGGTTTCTGTAAAGGCGACTATATCGCGCGCATGGATGCCGATGACATCTGTGTGCCGGACCGCTTCAGACTGCAGGTGGAGTTTCTGCAGCAGCATGCCGACGTTGGTGTCGTAGGCGGTGCCATCCGCTTCTTCGACAGTATCGCGACGCCTTATACATTCCAGTTTCCGCCATCGCACGACGATATTCGTGTCGCGTTGATGTTCTATTGCCCGTTGGCACATCCGGCACTGATGTTTCGCCGCTCTGTTTACGATGAGCGCAAGCTGGTTTACACCAACGAATTTCCGCACGCGGAAGACTATTGGTTGTGGAGCCGCTTCACCCAGGAAGTGCGTAGCGCCAATCTGCCGGACCTGTTGCTGCACTACCGGTTGCATAAGAAGCAGGTCAGCACGAGCGAATCCAATCACCAGTATTTGGCGTCGCGTAAGGTGCGAGGCTGGATGTTCGCTCAGGCAGGTGTTGAGCTCGACACGCGGGATTCTGAATTGCATGAAAGTCTGATCCTCGAACGGTACGCTGCGACGCCTGAGTATCTCAATGATATTGCGCATTGGTTCGCCAAACTTGAGGCCGCCAACGCGGCGTCGGGTTTCTGGGACGGGCGGGCGTTGCACGATCTTCTAAAAGAGCGATTCCGCAAGGTGCTGACAGAGACAGGTCTGCAATCGTATCGCCGATCGGCAGTGGTGGAGGCGCAGTCATATCTGCCTCCGCCGTCGGCGGATCTGGCCAGGACGATGCGAGGCTCGGCCAGTGCAGTGCAGCGGAGATGCCGCAATGCCATCAAGCGGTTGTTGATGTGGGGGAATTGAAGATGCCAGTTCCGCAAGAGAATCGACTTGCAGGGCAGGAGATGGCAACGCTAGTGGTGCGGAGCGTTGGAGGTCGTCATCGCGAAATCGCGCGCGCGCTCGAAAGCGTTGGGCGCTCGAGCTATCGTCCGCTTGAGGTCGTATTGGTGTACCAAGGCACCGACGAGGGATATCTCGAGTACCTCCGCGGCCTCGGCACCTTGGTGCCCAGTATCGAATACCGTGTGGCGCACAATCCGACAAATGAAGACCAGCGCGCAAGAAATCTCAATCTTGGCATCGCTGTGGCGAAGGGTCGCTACGTCGGCTTCCTGGACGACGATGATGCATTGGAGCCGGATCACTTGGAGCGCCTTGTAACGGTCCTGCAAGACACTGGCCGCACATGGGCCTATGCTCAAACTGTATTGAAGAAGGAGAATGAGCAGTTCGAGGTCATTCAGGAAACCACTCCCTTCGTGCGCAAGAGCTTTTCCCTGAAGGCGTTGTGGACAGAGAACTTCATCCCGATCCATAGCTTTCTGATTGACCGCACGCGACTGCATGACGAACTGCGAGAAGAGCCTTTCAATGAAGCGTTGACGCGTTCCGAGGACTGGGATTTCCTAATCCGGCTGGGTTTCTATCATGAGCCGGCCGTGATCGAGGCGTTCACCTGCAGTTACTACGTAAGCACCGCGCCGCGCAATAGTAATTTGTCGTTGACGCGCCCCAAAACGCAGACCGAGCAGGACTTGCAGAATAAACGCATGTGGGACCGCTCAAAGGAAATTGTCGAAGGCACCAAGGAAGGACTCCTCAGTCGCTTCTATTGGGCGCGTGACTATTTTGTGACGGCAGTGGCCCCGCTTGCCGCGCCCTCGGCGGAAGCGCCTCGTGCAACGAAGAACCGTCTTTACCGTCGGGTCGTGCTCGGCATTATCCGCAGGTTGGAAAGAACGGTCTGATGGACGCTATGCGTAACGTTATCAAGGAAAGGGCTAGGCAAGGCGCTCGTGTGTTCCCGGTGGGTCCGGCAAGATGGTCATGGATGCGTGGATCATGTGTGACCGATATTATCAGAGGGGCCTATGCCTAAAGTTTCCATCTGTATTCCGGCCTATCAGCAGGTGGCCTTTCTGCGCCAGACGCTGCAGTCGGTAATGGATCAGCGTTTTACTGATTATGAAGTGATCGTTACCGACGATTCGCCCGATGATTCCGTGGAAGCATTGCTTTCTGAATTCGATTTCGGCGGGCGCTTGCGATATGTGCGAAATGCCAAGCAGCTGGGTTCACCGGAGAACTGGAACGCCGCGTTGCGTCTCGCTTCGGGCGACTACCTGAAGATCCTCCATCATGACGACAATTTTACCGATGCGGATGCGCTGGGCGATTTCGTGCAGCTACTCGATGACCATCCCGATGCTGGGTTTGCGTTCTGTGCGACGCTGATCATTGATGTCGCAACGGGTCATCAGCGTGTTCATCGAGCCACCGAGAGCCAAATGCAGGCGCTGCGTGCAATGCCGGAGGTGCTGTTTGCAGGCAATTTCGTCGGTGCGCCGAGTACCACGATCTATCGTCGCGCTTTCTCGCTCGAATACGATATACGGATGAAATGGTTGGTGGACCTGGATTTCTATATCCGTATCCTCCAGAGCGGTACGCCATTCGCCTTTAGCACCAGGCCGCTGATTTGCACGCCGACGAACGCGGCGCATCAGGTCACGGAGGTATGCCGGGACAGCGGGCAAATCGAGCTTTACGAGTATTCGATCCTGTTCGAAAAGATCGCGCACAAAGTAGCCGAAGAGCCCGAGATCTGGGAGCAATGGTACCGGCTGTTCGAGAAGTACCACATACGCTCGCGTCGTGGATTCCTGAAGTACGGGGTGGCGCAACCCGAGCCTGCCGTGTATTTCGACCAGCTTATCGCGAGCTATCGCCGTAAGCGACTCCTCACATTGCAAGGTCTCGCGCGCATCTTCTTTGCGATTTATCCGAAGGTTCCGGCTCCCGTTCGCGCGCCAATACGCTGGACCAAGAATGGAGTTCTTTTTGTACTGGGTCGACAACGCAAGCTGCCGCCCGCAGGCGAGTATGGCGGCGACAAGTAATGTCTGAGCAAATCCCATCGATCACCGTGCTGCTACCTGTGCGTAATGGCGAACGGACGATTATTCCGGCGGTACGTTCCATTCTGGCCCAGACTTTCGGGGATTTCGAACTCATAGTGCTTGACGATGGGTCCACGGATAGCACTGCCCAACTCGTGCTGGGGTTGCACGACGCACGTATCCGGCTTGTCTCGGATGGCTTTCAGCTCGGTTTGACTGCACGCCTCAATCAGGGTGTCGATCTGACCCGCGGTCGCTACCTTGCTCGGATGGATGCAGACGACCTGAGCTTTCCGGAGCGACTGAAGCGTCAGTACCAGTTTCTGGAGGAACACCCCGAAGTCGATCTGGTAGGGTGTCGGGCAGCGGTATTCCGGAATGATGGGTCCATTGTCGGATTCCTGCCGTTTCGCGAAACTCATGAGGCGATCTGCGCGCGTCCGTGGCGCGGTATCCCATTGCCGCATCCCACATGGATGGGCCGGGCGGACTGGTTCCGCAAGCATCGGTATCGCGTTCCGGAAGTCAGGCGTGCGGAAGACCAGGAACTGCTGTTGCGTAGCTGTACGGCGAGCAGGTTTGCATGCCTTGACGAGACCTTGCTGGCGTACCGACAGGGAAACTACAGTGTGACGTCGACGTTGGTCGCGCGAAGACATCTTCTTCGTGCACAACTGCGGATGTTCATCGACCGGCAGCAATGGACCAATGCCGTCCTGGCGGCACTGTCCAGTGCCGTAAAGGCAGCAGTGGACGTACTGGCTGCGCTGCCAGGCATGGACAAGGGGCTGGCTTTCCGCCGTGTGGAGGACCCAGTGCCTGCCAGCGTTGTTGAACGTATCCAGAAGCTCTTGGCAAGCGCTTCGCGATCGTAGGCGTCGTGACTGGCTACGACCGTCCGGAGAGTTTTCGCGAAAGACCGCTTGCTGCCCGCGCCAAGGCGGCGCTTACCCGCCCCCTTACGTACCAGCCCAGCATAAGCGCGACATTGCAGCGTCGGTCCGCCTGTTTCAAGGCTTGCTGATTCTTCAGCAAGAACCGAGCGGTGTTGTAAAGCGCATAACTCTCATACGACAACCTGCCACGTCCACGGGCACCACCGGTGGCCTGAGACGGAGGCAGGTTGATCTGCAATGCGCGGGGCTCATATGAAATCTTGAGTCCGCTTGCACGGCAACGCACTAGGTAATCGGTTTCTTCGCGATAGCAGTTGCCGACGTAGCCCGTGTCGAAGTCTATGGCCTTGGCCGCGTCCGCCCGAATCAGGAACGATGCGTGGCATACAGGCACCTCCACGGCTTGAGGCATTCTGGCCGCGAAATCGAATCGCAGCCTGCTCAGGTTCACCACATCGTCTGCCTTGCTCGCAAGCTTGCGGCGCTCGATGACGGCGGCTTCCGTGTCCTTGTCGTCGCGCAGGTATAGGGCGGAGGCGCCAACGATATCGCTGGCGGTGTCCTTTGCTGTTTGCAGCAGAATCCCCAAAGCGCCGGGATTCAGTATGGAATCGTCATCACCGAAGTAGATGAATTCCGTCTGCGCCAGTGCCTTGCCACGGTTCTTCGAAGTGGTCTGTTTCCCGTTTGCACTGTTGCGCAGATAGGTGACCTGCGGGTAGCGCTGCATGAGCGCCTTCGCGACCTCGGGCGTATTGTCGGGCGAGCAGTCGTCCACTAGTACCAGTTGTGCGACCTCTGGCTGCAGATAGGACGGAATCGTGTCCGCAAGCAGGTGAGCGCGCTTGTAGGTCGGAACGACGACGGTCACCTTAGGCTGGCTGTCTGACATGGAATTTTGCGATGACGTAAAAGATCGTAGCAAACAGCGATGCCTTCAGCATCGGAACCACGAAGAGCAACTGGTTTTCACGCGGCAGCAGGAGGAAAAAGGGCAGCGTGGCGGCGAAGACAAACAGGCCGAGCGGCGAGGCCCTGGCTACGCGGTGGAGCAGGCGCAAACACATGCCGGTGAAAAGGCCAGCGACGAGCGGCCCGAACAGCCGCGAATACAGCAGGGACTCTGCCACTGCAGAACCGCCCATGCCCTTGCCTTCGAGGTACATTTTCGGATCGACGATGAACGATATGCGATGCGCCAGGCTGGCTGTGTGCTTGACGAATTCCAGCGTCTGACCGGCAGCGAGATCACCTAGCATTCGATGATAGCCGTCGAGGAAGGTGGCGAAGGTCGCGCGCAATCCGTCGACAGGTGTGAACCTTACAAGGTGCGTAGCCGTGGACTCGATGAAGATCAGGCTGACACCCTGCCCGTAAGCGAATCCGAAGAGTGTTTCGAACGGATCGGACGAAATTGCTGTTGCAACAGGAATGCCCACTCTAACGCGCCCCACAATATCGGCAACGATGGCGAGGCCGATGGCGGCGCAAGCAGCTTTCCACCACGAAACCTTGAGTTCCTGGGTCATGACCAGCAGCCATGTCAGCGCGATGATCTGCGCCATTGGAATACCACGCGCCCCCTTGAGCATGTCCAGTACGCAAAGCACCAGCCCGAAGCCATATGCCATGAATGCCGAACGCTGCTTGGGACGCGACGCCAGGTACATAAAGACACAGAAAATCAGCCAGCCGCCGAGCGCATAGGGAATGCCGCTCGGACCACCGTACTTGTAGAGCGCGAGATAGTCGCCATTGCGCCACGTGTCAATATTGATATAGACGCGATAAAGCGCAAAGGGCAGCAGTGCCAGGCCGGAGCGTAATGCGAAGGTGCCAAGAGACTGGTCATTGCGCACCGGGACGTTGCCGAGCTTGCCTGCCGACAATGCAATGCCGCATAAAAACAGGCTGATGCCGCACAGCGACAGCGCCACCGTATGGTCGTTCATCGGCCCCATGCGGAACCAGTCGCCGTAGCGGTAGTCGGACCAGCCAAAGAAATAGGTGATCAGGAAACGGCTGAGCAGGAAGAGCGTCGTGGTCAGGCAAAGCAGCATTGCCGGATTGAACCGGCTGGAAGACGCCTTGCTGACCCGGTATATGCAAACAAAGAATGTCAGCGTAGTAATGGGTTCTTGCCAGGCGAGTACGCCGTAGGCACCGCTGATCAGGTTGGCAATTACCAGCGCCACTGTTGCCAGAAAGAAAAAATTAGGCATCCTGGGCTCCAAAAAACAATACAAAAGCAACAATCAGCAGGGCGAGGTTCGCACAGGCGTACGCGACCGCTGCCCCTGCCAGGCCAGCCAAACCGGTCAGTATGTAGGTGGCCAGTACGAAGCAGACCGAAAACGTCAACTCGAGCGCCCAGGAAAACCGAAGATTCCTTTGATAAATGAAAAACGCGACGAACGGCATTGCCAGGGCCTTGAAGGCATCGCCGAGCAGTTCGATCCAGAGCAGGGGTGAGATGCCCGCGTACTGCTCGGAGTAGAGCACCTTGACCACGAGGTCGGCGCCGCGCCACAGGATTGCTACGCCAACGATGAAGCCGAGCACAACGAGAAGAGCATAGCCGGCCAGACGTTTTTTTAGCGTTTGGCGCGGCGCATCGCTCCGGAACACTTCGGGCAGCAGCACGAAGCTGACCACCGCTTGCGCCATGGCGACGACGGCGTCGGAGATGCGAAACATGCCTTGCCAGAGGCCGGCCGCTTCCGGGCTGACCTGCGTCGACACGACTTCGCGGACGGCGATCACGGCCGCGGTGCCGACGACGGCCGGTGCGAGCGCGATAGCGACATAGGGTGCCAGCGATCGGGCTGCCGGCCAACCGTCGCGCAAGGCGGTGATGCCGGCATGCCAGTGCGTTCGGGTGGAGGCGGCCACCACCAGCCAGATCGCGAGCGTTGTGGCAAAGCTGATGACCAGTGCGCGGACCGCGCTCGGGATCGAACCAGGCAGGACGAACAGCCAGTAGCTCAGCAGTGCGGTGACACCCGATAGCGCAACTACGATGGCATTCAGCCGCGACCGCCCTTGTGCCAGCACGGTGGCCTGGATCTGCAACGCCAGTGCAGCGAGCAGACCGAGCGCCAGTGCGGCGAGCGGGCCGAGCGCCTTGGCGCCGCTGACCACGCCGAGTTGCCGGAATCCGGCATGCCAGGCGGCGATCAGCACGGGCACACCAAGCACAAACAGCAACCCGCCGGCCAGCCACCGTGCGCGCGCCGCATCGTCCTGTGTCGGTGAGGACAACCGCGCGATCAGCCCTTGCGAGATGCCGCCATTCGAGAACGTCGTGTAGAGCGTGGCCAGGCTGAAGACATTTCCCCATGTCCCAAAGGCTGCCGGTCCCAACTGCGTGGACAGGATCTTGTTCGCGGCCAGGCCGCAGAGCAACTTCAGGAGAACGCCCAGACCAGAGATCAGTGCGTTCAATGCCATGGAGGCGCGGCCAGTGTCTGGTAAGGGCTGGAAACACGGGCCACCATCCGTGAGGTCATCGCTGTGAACAGGAAGCTCGCAAGGAAGAACGCCGACGTGACCTTGCCGAAGCCCTCCATCGTGCGCATGATGAACCAGACTGAATGCGCCGAGCGGAACTTGTTCGACGAGAACGACCGCTTGCGCACGCGGTACCATGCCAGCGTCTTCGGCAGGCGCTCGCCGCGCAGGCCACCCTTGATGAGGATCGCCCAAGCCGCAAAATCCTCCGCGACCAGGCCAGGCGGCATGGCCGGAAACACCCCGTCGCCGGCGATCTTCCGCTTGAGCATTACTGCCAGGCATCCCACGCCGCGCCGTGCGTTATGGGAAAACAGCGTCAGCCGGTTCGGCCCGCAAATCTTCGATAATGGGCGGCCACTGCCGTCCTCAAACGGAATATAGTCGTGATAGCTGAAATCCACGTCATGGTTGCGCATAAACGTGACCTGCTGTTCAAGTTTATTTGCATCCCAGATGTCATCAGCATCGAGAAATGCGACATATTCTCCAGATGCGGCCGCGATACCGATATTGCGCGCGCGTGCGGGACCGTATGCCACCGGATTTGTAATGATTCGAATGCGCGCGTCAGATGCGGCAAGACGGGCGAGCACGACTGCCGTTTCGCCATTCGAGCCATCATCGACCAAAATCCATTCGAAGTCGGTGAGGCTCTGCTGCAGAATCGAAATGGCGGTCGCGCCAATATACTTCCCATCGTTATGCACGGGAGTAATGATGCTAACCAGTCTTTTCGCGCTCGATTTGATCATTTTGCAAGGAGTAGCAGTTCCAGCCGCCGAGTCTGCGACGCCTGCGAGTATAAGGCATCGAATGCTGCAGATGCAGCATTCCGGAGGGAGCCCTGATCGGGGGTTTGTAAAATTCTGTGAAGTGTGCGTGCCATCTGTGGCACATTTTCAACGACGCTAATGGCTTCGCGATATCGCTCGTCGGAGAGCATGGCTTCATAGCCTACCGCAGCGTTTGGCATGCAGATCACCGGGATGCCATACGACAACGCCTCGGCGACCTTGGTCTTCATGCCGCTGCCCCAACTGACCGGCGCCAGGTAGACCGCGGCGGAGGCAAAGGCGGCGGACATCCGGTCGGGATCGGGATTGTCGATGACCTGCAGGCAGGGGTAGGGTGCGGCCATTTCCGCCGCACGGGCGCCCGCAACGACGAACTGCACGGGCGTATCGGCGCTTTCCTTGAACGCATTTGCCACTTCGGCGAAGTGATGCAAGGCGGTCTGATTTGGTGCAAAGCCGAAATGGGCGGTGAACAGAATCTGGGGATGGGCGGCGGAATCCACCAGGCGTTGCGCGTCGGGCTCGCCACGAGACAGCGAGATGGGCAATATGCCTGTGCGCGCGGGCATGCCGTAATGGCTGTCGAACAGCGTGCGGTCGGCCTCAGTGATAAAGGTCATGAAGTCCGCGGAGCGGCACGGGGCCTCCGCGTGGCGAATAAGCCGCGTGTCCAACGCATTACTTACTTGCCGTAACATATTTCCCCCAATGTGCTGGCGCTTCAGTTCGGCTTCCACGTTGTCGCTCAGTATCCCGTATGTCCTCCCGGGCACTTTTTTGCGAATGTCGGACATGAGCCTTCCGAGGCGGGAATTGTGGAACAGCGTGACGTCCGCGGCGCGCGCTTCGCGCATCAGCAGGGAGCGGTAAGTCATCAAGTAGGTGGGGCACAGTCGCACGCGTGCCGCCACATCCCGGAGCGTGTTCTTCTTCAGGTAAATGCGTTTGCAGTGGGCAGGGAACTCGAATATTTCCCCATTGCCCATGTCCTTGCAGATGACTGTCAGCTGGTCGACGCCTTGGGCGGCGCAAAGCGCCTGGGCCAGCGAGCGGAGATAGAGGCCGCCTCCGGAAAGCTCCTGAAGCCCATTGGGTGATATCAGCAGAACGTTCACGAATCTCGTAATTGCAGTTGTGCGCGAATCTGCTTGCAGAAGCGCTCGGTGGAGAAGGATTCTTCAATGAATGCGTGCATGCGAGCGGGGTCGCTATTGCGTCGCAGACGCTCAAAAATCGACGCAGCTTGCCTGACGAAATCACTGGTGTCTGTCGGCAGTTCGCTGACCCAGGGCACGCCTTGCCGCAGGAACACATCGCAGGCGCCCACCCGCGTGCCTAGTACACTGACGCCCGAAGCCAGTGCCTCGAGTGTGACAAGCTCGAACCCTTCGAAGAGGGAGGGCAACAGCATGATGTCGATCATGTCGTAGAACGTCGACATCTGGTCCGGCGCCAAGCCGGGGACAATTGTGACGCCGGGGAGATTCTTCAGGGTAGTCGGCACGTCGCTCGTCGTTGCGATGACCAGCCGCATGGTGGGTTGCGTGCCGATCCAGCGCGCTATCTCGATCAGATAAGGCAACCCCTTGCCATATTCCAGGCGTCCCGCAAAGCCCAGCCGCACGAGGCCGTTCGTGAATTTCTGCCCGGCATGAAACACGCTCGCGTCAATGCCATTGTGGACCACGCGGCATTTCCTTGCGGGTATCCCATGGTGGCCAATGCACAGGTCGAGGACGGCTTCCGAGACGCAGATCACGTGCTGCGCGCAGCGCATTGTCAGGCCTTCGAGGCGGGCCAGAAGCCTCATCCCCAGAAACCGGTTGCCCGACTTAGTCAAGGCCCGGATATAACCAGCCGCGGAACCGTGAACGATTACTGCTTCAGCAGGATAGAGCGGTGTGTACGAGGAGTTGGAAATGGTCACGAACTTGCCACCAGATAATCTTCTGGCCCATAGCCACAGCGATGCCGCGATTGGAAAGGCAAACTGCGCAAGGCGCTTGCCACACAGAAACTGTGGTAAAACCATGGCTTCGTCGACCAGGGTTACTTCGGCGCCATGCCGTTTGAGGTCACTCTGGAGAAGATGTACGACGCGCTCGACGCCGCCCGTGTTCTTTACCCCATTACGCGATACGAGAAAAATAGGCAAGAGCATGACAATACTGTGGTTGTGCGGTTGCACAACGCGGAGGGCAGGCCCTACTATCGGGGCGGCACGATGTGAAGTCAAATGACCGCTCGCCGCCGCACGTTCGCCTGCGATCTGCAATGCTGAACGTGGACACGGGCGGGAAGCCGACATTCTACGCGAATGCCGGCCCGACCTTGGCGCTACGATTTCTCTTGAGTTTTCATGTTTGAACTATTCTGGCTCCCTGCAATCGCGGCCTTGTTGAGTGCAGGCGCTGTGCTGATCCTGCGCCCACTGGCCACCCGCGGAGGTTTGCTTGACCACCCTGGCGGAAGAAAGCGGCACGAAGGCTCGACGCCGCTGGTCGGAGGTATCGCGATCCTTATCGCGGTCTGGGTGTCCACGGCGATGTTCGTGCGCGGCTATGATCAGTACACGCCGCTGTACATTGGCCTGACGCTGCTTGCGCTGGTTGGCCTGTTCGACGATCTGAATGGCATTCCGCCACTAAGCAAGCTGGCATTCCAGTTCACAGCCGCAATCCTGATGACTTCGTGGGGCGAGGTGTATCTACACTCGCTGGGCGATCTCCTCAACAAGCGCGACGTCATTCTTCATGCGTGGGGCATTCCGCTGACCCTTCTTGCTGTCCTCGCGGTGGTCAATGCCATCAACATGACCGATGGCATGGATGGCCTGGCAGGGGGACTTTCCTTTATCGTGTTCGGCTGGTTCGCATGGCTGGCAAACGACATTGGCAATCCGGGGGCATACCGGATCTGCCTTCTGGTGTGTGGCGCCATTGCAGGTTTCCTGCTGTTCAACATGCCCAGCCCCCTGCGCCGCCGGTTGGTTTTCCTGGGCGATGCGGGAAGTTTGTTGCTGGGCTACGGGATCAGCTGGTTCTCGGTGGAGCTGTCGCAGAAGGAGTACAACCCGGGTGGCGGTTACGTGCCCCCGGCCGTTATGCTCTGGGTGGTCGGGCTGATCTTGATTGATCTGCTGGCAGTGGTTTTGCGTCGAGCAATCCAGGGCAAGAATCCGCTGGCGGCCGATCGCACCCACCTGCATCACCTGCTGTTGCGGGCGGGACTGGATAGCAAGCAGGCAGTCTGGTTCCTCCTGGTGGGCAACTTCCTCCTCGGTCTGATTGGCGTGATTGCATGGAAGCAAGGCGTGCCGGAGTCCATCCTGTTCGTCGCATTCCTGCTACTTACGGGCATTCACTTGCTGATCATGCAGCGAGCGTGGGTCGTGATCCGATGGATACGGAGACTTCGCTCGCGATAGTGCCAATGCGAGCCACATGGAAGCTGAATTCCCCCTCTCTCCAACGCCGTGGGCGGTCTCTGCGCCGGTGCCTGCCTCAGGGCCTGCAATATTTTGCGTTTCAGGAATTCTTCGAGAATTGGAGGGCGATGGGCAGGCGCCTGGTTGAGTTCAAATTGGCAGGTGCGCAGATCATGCCTGCGCCTTTCGCGCGTGGAGCCACATGTAGACGCCCGCAAGCGTGGCCAGGACATTGGCAACTGTGTAGCCTAGAATGGCCCCTTTCGCGCCAAATCGGGGAATAGCAGTCAGATCGACAGCAACTGTTGCCAGAAGCGCAAGGCCCCATTTGATGGCGATCCATCGGGGCTTGCGCAGGTAAGCTGCCAGGATAGTAAAGCCAACATCGGCAAACACCAACGGCGAGGCAAGGGTGGCCAGGCGCAATAGCGAGCTTGCCTCCGCAAAAGCGGCGCCATACAGCAGATGCACGATCCATGGTGCCAGGAGGGTAAGGGGCACGGTGCCGGCAGCCCCCACGATGGTGATGAGGGCCGCCAGCTTCAGTACATTGCGAATGCCCGTGGACGCATCCCGTGCATAGACGTAGAGCGGAGCGATGCCAGTCGCGAGAATGGTGGCCAACGTGGTGTAGTTGTCCACGATCTGCATTGCGGCCGCATAGGCAGCGAACTCTTCAGAAGGTACGTGCGGTCTGAGTATCAGCTGATCAGCCCTGCGTGCCGCCATCATCAGCATAAAGCTGATCCAGAAAAGAGATCCATCGCGGAACAGCTGACGCGTCAGTTGGCCATCGTAATCGACAGCCTCCTGTGGCATGTATTTGCGATAGAAGGTGCCGAGTAAGACAGCGGCCATCAGGGCCTCAAGTACGAACGCGGCGGCGTAGGCGCCGACGGCATGAATTCCCATCACGGCAAGCGTGGCAACAGAGCCGGCTTTCAAAGCGAGGGAAGCAAGATTGATCAGCACACTTGGCCGGGTTCGCGTATGGGCCTGCGTCCACGCGATCACGACGCCAGAGGGTTCGCGAAGCAGGATTGTGATAGCCAAGATCAAAGCCGGCTGCCAACTGGCATCCCCTTGCCGGGATACCCATAGAAAGCCGCAGACCAGCAGGTAGGCGCAGCACGCGGCCAGAAGGCGCAGGCGGAATACGTGCTTGAGGAGCCGATGTTGTGCGGCTAGATCGCCAAGCGCCACAAGCCGCGGAACCACGACTTCGCTACCGCAAATCAGCGCGACGGACGCCCCGATCAGTACCAGGGACTGGGCGTATTGAAACGCCGCAAAGCCGTCGGTGCCGAGGGTACGTGCGAGTATCGCGACGATGCCGATGCCCACCAGCACTTGCGAGCAGCGATCGAGCAACATCCAGCCGACGTTGCCAGCTATGCGTCGCCGCATGACCTTGTGCAGCGTGCGTGTTCGGAGGCTTCGCAGTGCATCTCGCGATAGAGCGATAGCCAGCGATCGGCGGCAGCGGCAATACCGAAGTGCGTGACGATTCGTTGGCGGCGCATGTCGCGCTGGCCATCGGTTCCGGCCTCGGCGGCAAACGATTGCGTCATGGCAAGCGCCAGTGCATCGGTATCATCAATGGGCACCATGGTGCCAATGTCACCCATTAGTTCCTTGACGCCGGGCGCCGAAGTGGCTACGACAGGGCGCCCGCAAGCCAGCGCTTCGCCAATCGCTAGAGGCATGCCCTCGACGCGTGAAGAGAGTACGAAAAGATCAGCTGCATTTAACAGGGCGGGAATATCGTGCCTTGTCCCCAGCAGCGAGACGGCATCGTGCAGTCCGTATTTTGATATCCGCTCCTGCAACGCTGCGCGCTGCGGCCCGTCGCCTGCAACGAAAAGGCGAGTAGTTTGTGAACGGTTCATCCGTTGGAACGCATCGATCAGCCTATCTTGCGCTTTCTCTACGGCCAGGCGTCCTATGGTCAGGATCAAATGTGCGCGGGAATCAATGCCAAGCTGCGCGCGCGTGCGCTCGCGTAGTGCCACGTCTGGCTTGAATTTCTCCGTATCGATCCCGTTGTACATCACGCGAACACGGTCAGGCCTGACGGCTCCCGCCCGGATCATCTCTGCGCGACTGGCCTGGCTGACCTGCGTCGTCAGCGTACACCAGCGATCGGTGAGCCGATAACAGAGCATGCGCAGCCGGCCGCCCTCTGAAAAGCTGTGTGCCGCGCAGATCAGCGGAGGCAGACGGCAAATGCGCGACAGTGACCGCGCAAACAGATTCGCATGGAACATATGCGAATTCACGATGTCCGGGCGCCATTCCAGTGCAAAGCGTCGTGCTTTCAATAGCGCATGAACCATCGACAGAGGTGTCTTGCGCAAATCGAGCATCAAGCACTCTACCGCGTCGGGCATGGGGACTTCGCAATCCGGAGTCAGGCTGATCAGCGCGACGCTGTTGCCTCGTGCGATGAACTCTTTCGCGAGGGCAGCAACCTGCTGTTCAGCACCGCCCATGCGTAGGCCGGTTGTCACCAGCAGGATACGCAAGGACTCCGGCTGAGCGGATGGCTCGGACTGGTTCAACGCGCGCCGTATCCGGTAAGTAAGGTTCGCAGTGTCTTGACTGCAATAAGCAGATCCAAGGCAAACGAACAGTGTTTCACGTAGTACAGGTCGTAACTTAGCTTTGTGACCGTCTCCTCGTGGGTGCCTACATAGCCCTGCTGTACCTGCGCCCAGCCCGAGAGGCCGGGGCGAACCAGATGGCGATAGGGATAGTAGGGAATGCTCTGCGAGAACTGCTCGACCATGGGCACTTGTTCCGGCCGAGGCCCGATCAGGCTCATGTCACCGGTCAACACATTCCAGAGCTGCGGAATCTCGTCGAGCCGATACTTGCGGATGATCCGGCCAACGCGGGTGACACGAGGATCTTGCTTCGACGCGAACTGCGCAGGAGCATCTTCCTCAGTGGTCATGCTGCGGAACTTCAACATGACAAAGGGGCGACCGAATAGACCGACACGCACTTGACGGAATACAGCCGGGCCCTTTGACTCAAGGCGGACGGCAAGTGCCACTAGCGCGCCTACCGGAACTGCAAGCGGTGCCATTGCCACCACGGAAACGATGTCGATGAGTCGCTTCAGGAAGCCGTAAAAATAGTGCTTGGCGTAGTCGTCAAGGAAATTCTCATCGATGTGCGCGAGTCCCACTCGCCCAGTCAGCATCTCGCCGATTCGTTCGACGGAATACATGCGGACATGTGTTAGCTTCAGCCGCGACAGCGTGCGAGTGCGTTCCGGATCGGCCATGGCGTGCCGATCGACCATCAATGCGTCACACCCGGTGGCTTCCTGCAGGGACCGGATATGTTCGAACCGGTGCGGACTCGGCAGGGCAGCACCGGGCATGTTCACGATCTGTTCGAGTTGCGCGAGTGTCGTGGGATCGGAGTATCCAAACACGGGTACATAGTTCCTGACAAACAAGCGGTACCCAAACCAAGTCCACACCAGTGTGCCAAAATAGGTGAGCAACAACGCCACGCGTGAATACTCTAGTCGCAGAACGGCGAAACATAGGAGCAGGGCTACAAAAGCCAATGTCACGGACAGCCCGACAAGGCTGTTGCCCTCGACGGGTGGCAAATGCAGTGACCTGAGCATCAGCGCGAACGCGCCGAGATACGCGGCTGCAGACCAGCCTAGTGTGCGCGTGAACAGCCCGGTGACAATTCCAGTCTGGCGCAGTTCCTCAACTGCAAACATGCCGAGGCCGAGAAACATTAGGCCTAACAGCGCCCAGCCCACCATCCGGCTGGCGCGCCGAATGATCTCGGATCCTCGTGCACGAACGGTCGGGGCGGAGCGGGACATACTGTTGGTTTTCGTCATTAGTGAATCTAGCCACACGTCAACCCGTTACGTGAGTTCGCCACTTCAAAGATTTACAAAGTTTTGCAACTGCAACCAGTTTTTCCTGCGCCACCGGCTTGTCAGGCAAACAGGTATGATGGCTAGGCCGAGTGGATGAGTGCGCACAATTGTAGTGCTTTCAGCGCTCTTGCGACGCATAGTGGTTTCAATCAGCGGCGGGATTTCTGCAATCGGGGCGCATGATTATAACTGCGTGCCTAGCCGCAGCCCGCGATGTGCACTCTAGTGCATTAGGTGCCACGGCGTCTTGGTCCGGAGCACTTCCTGAGTCGCTATCGGTCACCGCGGTTGCACAATCCGGCACAATGCTCCCCTGCGCCGATTTGGCGGTTCGACGCTTTCATGACACGTATCCAACTTTCGTAATGCTCATGCAAATTGACTCTTCGATCTTTAAGGCCTATGACATTCGTGGCGTCGTTGGCAAGACGCTGACGCGTGAGGTTGCCCGCTTCATCGGCCTTTCCTTCGGCACCGCCGCCGCAGACCTGGGCGAAAAATCCATCGCCGTAGGCCGCGACGGCCGCCTCTCCGGCCCCGACCTAATCTCCGGCCTGGTAGAAGGCCTGCGCGCCGCCGGCCTGGACGTGATCGACATCGGCATGGTCGCCACCCCGATGGTCTACTTCGCCACCAACATCGAGATCGACGGCGTCCGCCCGACCTCCGGCATCATGGTCACCGGCAGCCACAACCCGCCGGACTACAACGGTTTCAAGATGGTGCTGGCCGGCAAGGCGATCTATGGCGAGCAGATCCAGGCGCTGCGCCAGCGGATCGAAGCCGGCCAGTTCAGCAGCGGTGCCGGCACCTACAAGCAAGTCGATGTGCGCCAAAAGTACCTCGACCGCATCATCGGCGACGTCAAGCTGGCCCGTCCGATGAAGATTGCCCTGGATGCCGGCAACGGCGTGGCCGGCGCCTTCGTGGGTGACCTGTTCCGTGGCCTGGGCTGCGAGGTGACTGAGCTGTTCTGCGACGTGGACGGCAATTTCCCGAACCACCACCCTGATCCCGCACATATCGAGAATCTGCAGGATCTGATGAAGGCCCTGCGCGAGACGGACTGCGAGCTTGGCCTGGCCTTCGACGGTGACGGCGACCGCCTTGGCGTGGTGACCAAGGACGGTCAGGTGATTTTCCCGGACAGGCAACTGATGCTGTTCGCTGAAGAGATCCTGTCGCGTAATCCGGGCGCGCAGGTTATTTACGACGTGAAATGCACCGGCAAACTGGCCCCCTGGATCCGCGAGCACGGCGGTGAGCCGCTGATGTGGAAGACCGGCCATTCGCTGGTCAAGGCCAAGCTGAAGGAAACGGGCGCGCCGATCGCGGGCGAGATGAGCGGCCACGTGTTTTTCAAGGATCGCTGGTACGGTTTTGACGATGGCCTGTACACGGGCGCGCGCCTGCTGGAGATCCTGTCGCGCCACGCGGATCCGAGCGCGGTGCTGAACGCGCTGCCGAATGCCAACAACACGCCGGAACTGCAGCTCAAGTGTGCCGAGGGTGAGCCGTTCACGCTGCTGGACCAGATCAAGGCGAACGCGAAGTTCGAAGGGGCGCGTGAGGTGATCACCATCGATGGCGTGCGCGTGGAGTATGCCGATGGCTTTGGCCTGGCACGCCCGTCCAACACCACCCCGGTGGTGGTGATGCGTTTCGAGGCGGATAACGACGCCGCGCTGGCGCGTATCCAGGCGGAGTTCAAGCGCGTGATCCTGGCAGAGAAGCCGGATGCTCAGCTCCCGTTCTGAGCGCGCGACGGTGCCGGCGGCATCATCGGACGCGGCCGGTGTGGCGCAGCCCACGCCGGCCGCGGTGCCTTTCATACTGCCGGAACGGCCGCGCATCCTGCTGGTCAAGGTGTCGTCGCTCGGTGACGTGGTGCACAACATGCCGCTGGTGCATGATCTGCGCGCGCGCTGGCCGGGCGCCGAGATCGACTGGGTGGTGGAAGAGGGCTATGTCGAGCTTGTCCGTCTGTTGCCGGAGGTGCGCCGGGTAATTCCGTTTGCGCTGCGGCGCTGGCGCAAGCGCATCCTGCAGGGCGGCACCTGGCGCGAGGTGGGCGAGGTGCGTGACGCGCTGCGCCAGGAGCGCTATGACGCGGTGATCGAGAGCCAGGGTTTGCTCAAGACCGCGGTGGTTGCGCGCGTGGCCGCGCGGGCGCCCGGTGCGCCGATTATCGGGCTGGGCAATGCCACGCAGGGCTCCGGCTATGAGCCGGCGGCGCGGCTGCTATACACCGATCCGGTGCGTGTGCCGCGCCAGACGCATTCGGTGCGGCGCTCGCGCTTGCTGGGCGCTGCGCTGACTGGGCTTGTGCCGGCGGAGCCGCCGCAGTTTTTCGGGCCTGCCGCGCAGTCGCTGCATGTGGACGATCCGCTGTGGGGCGATCTGCCTGCGCGCTATGCCGTGTGCTTCCATGCGACCGCTGGCGCGCGCAAGAAATGGGCGGTGCAGAACTGGCATGCGCTGGGCAGGCGGCTGGCGGATGAGGGGCTGGTGATGTTGCTGCCGTGGGGCAATGACAAGGAACGCCAGGCTGCCGAAGAGATCGCTGCCGGTGTGCCTCAGGCGAGGGTGTTGCCGCGATTCTCGGTGATGCAGGGTTTCGGGCTGATCAACCGGGCCGAGGTGGTGATCGGGGTCGATACGGGCCTGGTCCATATCGCCGCGGCATTGTGCCGGCCGACGGTAGAGATCTATACGGCCACGTGGCGCTGGAAGACTGAGGGCTACTGGTCCGGGCGCATCGCCAATGTCGGTGACGACGGCGTGGTGCCATCGGTCGATGAGGTCTACGACGCGGCTTGCCGCGTGCGCGGAGTGGCTGCCTGATGCTGCGTTTGCTCTATAGCATGTTGTGGGTGGTGGTGCTGCCGCTGGCGCTGCTGCGCCTGGCCTGGCGTGCGCGCAAGGAGCCGGGCTACTTGCAGCATGTCGGCGAACGCCTGGGTATATATGGCAGCCTGCCCCGGAAAGGTCCATGGCTATGGGTCCACGCCGTGTCGGTGGGCGAGACCCGCGCCGCGCAGCCGCTGATCGAGGCGCTGCTCGGCGCCTATCCGCACCACCGCCTGCTGCTGACGCACATGACGCCGACCGGCCGCCAGACCGGTGCGCAGCTGTTCGGCAAGGAGCCGCGCATCCTGCAGTGCTACCTGCCGTATGACCTGCCATGGCTGGTGGGGTGTTTCATGCGGTACTTCCGGCCGCAGGCGGGCATGCTGATGGAGACGGAGGTGTGGCCCAACCTGGTGCGCGGCGCGCGCAAGGCCGGAGTGCCGTTGTTCCTGGTCAATGCGCGCCTGTCGCCGCGCAGCTTCCGGCGCACGGCGCGGTTTGGGCGTGCTGCGGCGGTCATGTATGGGGATTTTGCGGGCGTGCTGGCGCAGACGGCGGGTGATGCCGAGCGCTTTCAGGCGTTGGGCGTGCCGGCGGTGCAGATAACCGGCAACCTGAAGTTCGATATGCAGCCGGCGCCGGCAGGCGTTGCGCTGGGCGAGCAGTTGCGCAAGGTCATTGGCACGCGTGCGGTGCTGGCAGCCGCCAGCACGCGCGAGGGAGAGGAGCCGATGTTGCTCGACGCGTTCTCCCGTTGGCAATCACTGGCGGGCGATGTCCCGCGTCCCGCTCTGCTGCTGATCCCCCGTCACCCGCAACGCTTCGATGAAGTCGCCGCGATGGCGGCGCGTGCGGGGTTCTCGGTCGAGCGCCGGAGTGCACTGGATCTTGACGGCATCCAGTCGCCGCTGACTGCCGATATCGTGCTGGGCGATTCGATGGGCGAGATGGCGATGTACTTTGCTGCGTCGGATCTTGCCTTTATCGGTGGCAGCCTGTTGCCGTTGGGGGGACAGAACCTGATCGAGGCCTGCGCGGTCGGCACGCCGGTGCTGGTCGGTCCGCATACCTTCAACTTTGCGCAGGCGACGGAAGACGCGATTGCCGCGGGCGCTTGCCTGCGCGTCGACAATGCCGATGCGCTGATGCGCACCGCAGCAATCGTGCTGGCCGATCCGGCCCGTCTGGCCGATATGCGCGCGCATGCGCAGACCTTTGCGGGTCTGCATCGGGGCGCCACCGTGCGCACCCTCGCTGCGCTGGCCCCGGCGCTGGAAGGCTGATCCGGCGCTTACCCTGGTGCCTTGACCAGGGCATCCCACTGCAAGGCAAGCCGTTCCAGCGTGAAATGGCTTGCCTTGTGGCGGCCACTGGCGCCAAGGCGGCTCGCCAGTTCCGGTTGGCGGATCACCGCCAGCAGCGCCTTGGCCAGCGCATCGGCGTCATCCGCGGCAACCACCAGCGCATCCTGCCCCGGGGTGAGCAGTTCGCGGGGTCCGGTCTCGCAATCGGTTGATACGATCGGCAGGCCAAAGGCCATCGCTTCGATCAGCACCAGCCCGAATCCCTCATAGCGCGAACTCAGGCAGAAGACCGATGCACGCCCGTAGGCCTGCGCCGGATCCTGGCAGATGCCCGGCAGGCTGGCCCGGCCTTGCAGTTGCAACTGGCCGACCAGTGCAGTGAGGGCAGCGCGCGCTTCGCCTTCGCCGTGGATGACCAGTTGCCATTCCGGTTCCGCTTCCACCACCTTCTGCCAGGCGCGCAGCAAGACATCGAAACCTTTCGCCGGGACCAGCCGGCCCATGGCCAGCACGGTCTTCTGCATGCGTGGCGCGGGTTCGGCCGGCATCGGAAATGGCAACGGATTCGGCAGGCAGACTACCTCGCTGCGCGGCCGCAGTGCCTCAAGCCAGCGGCGGCGGTCCCGTTCTGTCAGCACGACCACCTGCCGGCAGAACTGCGCGGCCAGCCGACGTGCCACCTTGCGCGCCGGTTTGCCGAGATCCTCGTCGAAGTGGCAATGCTCCCACGCGATATGGTGCAGGCCCAGGCCGAGGGTGGCAGGCAGCACGAAGAGTTCGAGCATGGTGTCGACCTGTACCAGCACATCGATGCGATGCGCGGTGCAGTGCCTGCGGATGCCGGCGACCGTGGCGAAATAGGCGCGTTTGAAGGAGGGCCGTTGCGCGAACAGCGCTTCATGGCGCACGCGTGGATGCAGAGGGAACCGGCTGGCAGCATCCCAGAGGCTCAGGATCGTGACACGATGGCCAAGATCGGCCAGCGCATTGGCGATCGTTGCGGTCATCCGCTCCGCGCCGGCCATCGCATTCAAGGTACCGGTCAGGAAGCAGATGTTGCGTCGTGAGTCCTGGCTCAACTGGCCGCCCGCGCGGGCAATGCGTCCTTGCGCGCAACCACATAGGCAAAGCAAACGGCCATGATCAGGCTGTAGAAGGCATTGACCAGGGTCGTGGCGAACATGACCTCGGTCAGGCCGAACACCATGAAGCCGCAGCACAGGGCCAGGCCCATGGCGCTGGCAACCTGCGTGCCCCGGTCGGCATTGCCAAGATGGCGCAGGAAGAAGGCGGCCGGTACCAGATACAGAGCAAGGATTGCCAATAGGCCCGGGATGCCGAGTGTGGCCGTAGCATGCAGGAGTTCGTTGTGTGAATGCGGCATGCTGGCAGCGAGTGGGGAGATCTCATGCTGCGCCGCAAGCGTCTGCAGGGTCCGCTCGAAGTTCTCCGGCCCCACGCCGGTCCAGGGATGGGCCTGCACCATCTGGAGCGATTCTCGCCACAGCTGTAGCCGTATACCGATCGACGTGTCCAGTGTTACATGGTGATCAAATTGAGACAGTTCGGATACAACCTCTGTCGTGCGCTGCTGCACCCAGGCGCTGCCGAACCAGGTGAGGGTCATAAGACCGGCCAGTCCTGCGAGGGCGGCGGCCTTGTGTAGGCGAGTCAATCTGCGAGATGCTGCCAACGCAATGATCGCCAGCACCGGGATGGCGAGCCAGCCGCCACGCGTGCCACTCATGTATGAGGCGTACAGGCCGGCAAAGCCGGCCAGCAGCTTCAGGCCCGATTGCAAATAGTCCCTGCGCCGATCCCATCCAATTGAAATCAGGGCGAGTATTCCCATCAGCATGGAAAGATTGCTAAGGGGAATGATATTGGAAGACCCTACGTGAACTGGGCGACCGGCAGCTGTCGCCTCGTGGATCCAGGCCGCGGAAAGGAGTGCACAGACCACGAAACCCCACTGCACGCTCCGCATCCCACCCCTGCCAAGCCGTACCATCCCAAAAACCAACGGAATGAACAAGGCAAAGCGCAGGTAAAGGTAAGAAACATGCGGCTCCTCCGCCCCCGACAGCAGTTGCTGCAACAGCACTGCCAGCGGTAACGCCGCCATGGCCAGCATGAAGAACCAGTACCTGCGCAGCAGCTCCCCACATTCCGCCCGGCCCGCGCGCCCGCCGGCAACGAGAGTGATGGCGCTCCAGCCGAGCAGGAGTCCGTAGCAGAGGTTGCTAACCGTCGGCTTGACAAACATCAGCGCAGGGAACGCTGCCAGAACGGCACAGGCGGCCAGGTACAGAGCTTTGTCGACCCCATACGATTGGGATCTCTGCAATCTCGTCATCAAGAGCATGGAGAGAGGTTTCCGGAGGAAGGGTTGTGCACTCGGGATGCGGGCCGATCCATCCTTCTTATTATTTTGTCGCCGCCTGTTGGGCAGCGGAGCCTGTCGGTCACATTGCTGCGCCGGGCGAGGCAATTATATCGGATGGTCAGGGTGGGATTTCTTGATGTTTCGCATCCTAGCCCGCCGAACCGGTTGGGACGTTACAGAATGTATGTGATTCAATCGATGCTTCACCGGCGCTTTGGCGCAACCGCCTTGCTAAACTGATGTATCAGTAGGGTGCACTTTTCGGCATGCCCTTTGTCAGATCTGTCGATTGCATCCATGCGGCCGTCTTGAGCGGCCTGTTACAGGAGTCCTTCATGCACAGCCGTACCAGCCTGTTCTCCTTCTCCCTGGCTGCCCGCAGCGCGGCCGCCTTGCTGGTGGCAGCCATGCTCGGGGCCTGCACGACCGCGCCGGCGCCTGACCTCCCCTCCGCCGGCACCAACCTCAACCAGACCCAACCCTCCGGCCCCAGCCGCTGGGAACTGGTGCGCTGGCAGCAGCCCGACGGCGCGCAGCGCGATATCCCGCACGGCGACTACGGCCAGCCCATCATTTTTGAGTTCAATGAGGGCATCGATGCCGCGCAGGGCACGGTCAGCGGTACCAGTGGCTGCAACCGCTTTACCGGCAGCTATGGCAAGACCGATACCGGCATCCGCTTCGACCGCATCGCCGGCACGCGCATGGCTTGCCCGCCGCCGCGCATGGAACTGGAATCGGCGTTGCTCAAGGCGATGCAGACGCCGTTTGCCACGGTCGGCACGCAGCCGTCGGCGGGCAGCACGGGCCGGCAGATCATCTGGAAGACTGCCGGCGGCGACCTGCTGCAGTTTGTCGAGCGCGAAGGCGTGGGCAGGCGCGGTGCGAGCGTGGAGGCCGGCGGCGTGGAGAAGGTGGTCTATATCGATTCGCAGCGCGTGGAGTGCCCGGGCGTGGGCAAGATGACGTGCTACCGCTGGCGCGAATCGCCGGAGGCGCCGTGGCAGCTCTGGTATGGCCCGATCGAGGGGCTGGACTTTGAGCCGGGCGTGGCCTATACGCTGCGAGTGCGCGAGTACCAGGTGCCGAACCCGCCGGCGGATGCGTCGTCGATCCGCTGGCAGCTGCTGAAGGTGGAGTCGCGTACGCGGGCGAAGTAGTGCGACGCCATTCACGCAAACGGGCCGCAGTTGCGGCCCGTTTTGCTTTGCGGCGTGCTGCGGAGGATCAGGAGCGCGGTGCGCCGGCAGGCGTGGCTTCGCGCCGCGTGCCGGGGCGCTCGACCGAGGCGCGCGGGTTTGCCGGGGCCCTGGCGCCGGCCTGGGCGGGCGCGGGCAGCTTGTACAGCGCGCCCGGCGAAGAGGTCAGCAGGGTGTTGATCTGCACCACATCGGCTTCCTGCAGCACGCCAGTGGAGGCCTTCAGCCTCAGGCCGTTCATGATGGTGTCGTAGCGGGCCTTGGCCAGGTCGCGCCGGGTCGAAAACAGTTGCGCTTCGGCGTTGAGCACGTCGATATTGATGCGCACGCCCACTTCATAGCCGAGCTGGTTGGATTCCACCGCACTGGTGGCCGAGCGTTCGGCGGCTTCCAGGGCCTTGACCTGGGCCAGGCCGTTGGACACGCCGGAGTAGGTCTGGCGGGCCGTCTGCGCGGCGCTGCGGCGCGCGAATTCCAGGTCGCTGGCGGCCTTGTCGGCCAGGGCCAGGGTCTCGCGCACGCGCGACTGGATCTGGCCGCCGGCGAAGATCGGCATGGTCAGCTGCACGCCGATCTGCGAGGCGTTGTAATGGGTGGAGATCGCCTGCGTGGCGCTGCCGGTCTGGTTGGTGAAGCCGTACGAGGCCACCAGGTCGACCGAGGGCAGGTGGCCGGCCTTGGCCTTGTTGGTCTCGCGCTGGGCGGTTTCCAGGTTGTAGCTGGCCAGGTTCACCTGCAGGTTGCTGGTCTCTGCCTGCGCGGCCCAGGCGTTGACGTCGGGCGGCTGCGGGCCGGGGATGGGTGCCTCGGGGCGCAGGCCCAGCACTTCGTCGACGGGCTTGCCGGTGATCTGCTGCAGCGTGGCGCGCTTGATCTCAAGGTCGCTCTGCGCGGCGATTTCGGTCGAGGTGGCCAGGTCGTAGCGGGCCTGGGCGTCGTTGGTGTCGGTGATGGTGGCGGTGCCGACTTCGAAATTGCGCTTGGCCTGCTCCAGCTGCTCGGAGATGGCCTTCTTCTGCGCGCGTGCCAGGTAGAGGTTGTCCTGTGCCGCCAGCACGTCGAAGTAGGCCTGCGCGCTGCGCGTGATCAGGTCGAGCTCGGCCTGGTGGAAGCTGACTTCACCGGCCAGCGACGCCAGTTCGCCCTGCTTGTAGGTTTCCCAGCGGTCCCAGCGGAACAGCGGCTGGCTCAGTTGCAGCTGCCAGTTGTTGTTGTTGAAGAAGCGCGTGCCGGAGGCGCTGGCCCCGGCGCCGACCGGCAGCGAAGCGGTCTGGTCGAGCTTGGTGCGGTTGGCGCCCGCGGTGCCGACCACCTGCGGCAGCAGCCCGGCACGGCCCTGGGGCAGCCGCTCGCGCGTGGCCAGCAGCTGCGAGCGCGCGCTGGCAAACTGCGCGTCATTGGCTTGCGCATCGCGATAGACCTGCAGCAGGTCGGCCGCGCTTGCCGGTGCCGCCGGCGTCATGGCCAGCAGCGGGGCAAGCAGGGAAACCGCGATCGCCAGGCGTGTCCGGATCACTCCGGGCAGGGCGTTGGGCGCAAACGTCATGAAAGCTCCAGGTTGCCGGGCGCGGGCCGCGGCTACAGTCGATTCTTCTTGGTGTTGCTGTGCTGGACTGCCGCTTCAGTACTTCGGCATGGCCGGGTCGACATCGCTGGCCCAGGCGTCGACGCCGCCGGTCAGGTTGTAGACCTTGCCGTAGCCCTGGCGCTCCAGGTAGGCCGCCACCTGCATGCTGCGTGCGCCGTGGTGGCAGATGCAGACGATGTCGGCGTCTTCGTCGAGTTCGGCCGCGCGCGCGGGGATGTCCCGCATCGGGATGTGGGTGATGCCGGGCATGGCGCAGGTCTGCACCTCCCAGCCTTCACGCACGTCGAGCAGGACCGGTCTGGCGCGGCTGGCATCGGCCAGCCACTGGGCCAGTTCGGTCGCTTTGATGACCTGCATGGTGGATCCGTCCTCAGAACTGGAATTGCGACGGCCGGGCCGCGCCCTGCAGGGGCTTGACCGCGGTTTCGAACAGGTTGACGACCTGGTATTCGGTCTCGGACACGCGTGTGACCAGGCGCGCTTCCATTACCGGCAGTTCGCCGATGAAGGCGGCGATGCGGCCGCCCACCTTGACCTGCGACAGGATCGACTGCGGAATCGCCGGCAGCGAGCCCGAGATGCAGATCACGTCGTAGGGCGCGGCGGCGCTCCAGCCGTCGGCGGCGTTGCCTTCGGCCACGTCGACGTTGGTGACGCCCGCGTTGGCCAGGTTGGTGCGGGCCAGCTCGACCAGCTCGGGCACGATGTCCACGGTCAGCACGTGGCGCGCGCGGTTGGCCAGCAGGGCGGCCATGTAGCCGGAGCCGGCGCCGATTTCCAGCACGTTCTCATGCTTGCGCACGGCCAGGTCCTGCAGGATGCGGGCTTCCACGCGCGGCGCCAGCATGTTCTGCCCGGCGGGCAGCGGAATCTCCATGTCGACGAACGCCAGCGAGGCGTACGCGGCCGGGACGAACTGCTCCCGCTTGACTACCGCCAGCAGGTCCAGGATTTCCTGGTCCAGCACGTCCCACGGGCGGATTTGCTGTTCGATCATGTTGAATCGGGCTTTTTCGAGATCCATCTTGCCATTCCTTACCAATGCCAACCGCTGTCGGTCTGTGCGCCGGCCGCGCGGTGCCACGGCCGGACAGTCTTATCAAACCCTTTATTTTAACCTTGCAGACGCCGCCAGGCTCATTCCGCGCTGGCCTCCGCCGGGGCCGGGCGATCCGGTGCCGCTTGCCGGCCGGGCGCGGGCTGCGCGTGCGCTGCGGGCTCGCTGGCGGGCTTGCCTTGCCACAGCCGGCGCAGCCAGGCGCCGAAATCATCAAGATACGTATAGATCACCGGCACCACCACCAGCGTCAGGATCGACGAGGTAATGATCCCGCCGATCACGGTCTGGCCCATCGGCGCGCGCTGCTCGGCGCCTTCGCCCAGGCTGAAGGCCAGCGGCACCATGCCGAAGATCATCGCCAGCGTGGTCATCAGGATGGGGCGCAGCCGCACGCGCGCGGCCTCCACCAGCGCCGCCTCGCGCGACAGCGGCTGGCGGCCGTCGCCAACTCCACCCTGGTCCACATGGCCCTGGCGCGCCTGGTTGGCGAAGTCCACCAGCAGGATTGCGTTCTTGGTCACCAGCCCCATCAGCATGATGAAGCCGATGATCGAGAACATGTTCAGCGTCGAGCGGAACAGCAGCAGCGCCGCGAACACGCCGACCAGCGTCAGCGGCAGCGAGGTCATGATGGCGATCGGCTGGAAGAAGCTGGCGAACTGCGAGGCCAGGATCATGTAGATGAAGATCACCGCCAGCGCCAGCGCCGACACGGCGTAGCCGAAGGACTCGTTCATCGACTTGGTCGACCCGCCAAAGCGGTACTTGTAGCCGGCCGGCCAGTTCATGCCGTCCAGCGCGGCCTTGACGTCGCGCGCGACTTCGCCGGCCGAGCGCCCGGCCACGTTGGCGGTCAGCTCGACCTCGCGGTTCAGGTCGCGCCGGCTGATCTGGTTGGCGCCGGTGGTCGGCGCCAGCTCGGCGATCTGGCGCAGCGGCACCATCCTGGGCGAGCCGTCGGCGTTGGTCTGGCTGCTGGCGATCATCAGCGCGCTCAGGTCGGCCATGCCGGTGCGCGCGTCCCTGGGCAGGCGCACGCGCACGTCGTAGTTCTCGTCATCGGGCGCGCGCCATGAGCTGATGGCGTCGCCGGCCAGCAGCGGGCGCAGGGCATTGCCGATCTGCGCCACGCCCACGCCCAGGTCCGAGGCCAGCTCGCGCCGGATGCGCACCTCGATGGTGGGGCGGTCGTCCTTCATGCTCGAATCCAGGTCGGCCAGGCCGCGGATCGCCTTCATGCGCGTGCCGGCTTCCCTGGACAGGCGCCGCAGTTCGTCCAGGTCATCGCCCTGGATCGATACCTGGATCGCCTTCTGGCCGCCGGCGCCGTCGGGCATGCCCACCATCGTCAGCGTGATGCCGGCAATGCCCGCCAGGCGCTGCCGGATCAGCGGGTTGAGCTGCGCGGTGGACAGCTGGCGCGAGCGCCGCTCGGTCAGGCGCACCGACACCAGCGCATTGTTGCGGCCCGAGGCATTGCCCGAGTTGATGGTGGCGTAGGTGTAGGCCACTTCGGGGAACGATTTGAGCGCGGCTTCCACCTGCCGCACCTTGGCTTCGGTGACTTCGATCGAGGTGCCGACCGGCGTGGTGAAGCCCACCTGGGTCTCGCCCAGGTCGGCATTGGGCACGAATTCCGTGCCGATCAGCGGCACCAGCGCAAAGCTGCCGAAGAAGGTTACCGCGGCGATGATGGCGGTGGCCAGCCGGTGCTTCAGCGCCCAGCCCAGCATGCCGGCGTAGCCGTTGCCAAGCTTGTCCATCTTTGCCGAGAACCAGTCCAGCAACCGCCCCACCGTGCGCCCGTACCAGCTCTTCTTGTTGCCGGTGCCGTGCAGGTCCGGGTCATGCCAGACCGACGACAGCATCGGGTCCAGCGTGAACGAGACGAACATCGAGATCAGCACCGCCGCCACCACGGTGATGCCGAACTGGTGGAAGAAGCGCCCGATGATGCCGCCCATGAAGCCCACCGGCAGGAACACCGCCACGATCGAGAAGGTGGTGGCCAGCACCGCCAGCCCAATCTCGTTGGTGCCGTCCAGCGCCGCGCTGCGGTGGTCCTTGCCCATCAGGTTGTGGCGCACGATGTTCTCGCGCACCACGATGGCATCGTCGATCAGCAGGCCCACGCACAGCGACAGCGCCATCAGCGTGATCACGTTGAGCGTGAAGCCGCACATATACATCACGCCGAAGGTGCCGATCAGCGCGATCGGCAGCGTCAGGCCGGTGATCACCGTGCTGCGCCAGGAGCCCAGGAACAGGAATACGATCGCCACCGTCAGGAAGGCGCCTTCCAGCAGCGTCGATCGCACCTCCTTGACGCTGCTGCGGATGCCGCGCGCGGTGTCGTTGACCACATTCAGCTGCACCCCGGCCGGCACCAGCTTGCGTGTTTCCTCGGTCATGCGCACCAGGCCGTCGACGGTATCGACCGTGTTCTGTCCCCGCGCCTTCACCACCGACAGGAACAGGGCGCGCTTGCCGTCCAGCAGCGCCAGGCTTTCCTGCTCTTCCTGGCCGTCGCGCACATCGGCAATCTCGCCCAGCGTGACCGGCTGTCCGGCGCGGCGCGCGACGATGATCTGGCGGAACGCGTCGGGGGTGGGCACGCGGCCCTTGATCTGCACCACCGTTTCCGTGGCCGAGGAACGCAGCTCGCCCGCGGGCAGTTCCTGGTTCTCGTTGCGGATGGCGTTCATGACCTGGTCCACGCCGATCCCCAGCGCCTCGAGCTGCGCCGGCCGGATGCGGATCTCGACCTCGCGCTTGGTGCCGCCCACGATATTGATGGCGCCCACGCCGCGCACCGTCTCCAGCCGCTTGCGCACGATCTGGTCGGCGATGGTGGTCAGCTCGCGCTGGCTGCGGGTGGCGCCCGGTGCGTTGGAGACCGAGAGATAGAAGATCGGCGCATCGGACGGGTCATAGCGCAGCACGCGCGGCTCTTTCACCTCGTCGCGGAACTGCGGGCGGATCAGCGCGATCTTGTCGCGTACGTCCTGCGCGGCCTGGCCGACGTCGACGCTCAGGTCGAACTTGATGACGACGACCGAAGTGCCCTGGTACGAATGCGAGAAGATCTCGTCGATGCCGGAGATGGTGTTGACGATCTCCTCGACCTTGCGCGTGACGTCGGACTCCACCGACTCCGGCGCGGCGCCGGGATATTCCGTCTGCACCACCACCACCGGGAAGGTGATGTCGGGGAACTGGTCGACCGGCAGCCGCTGGTAAGAGAACAGCCCCACCACGATGAAGGCCATCATCATCATGGTGGCCAGCACCGGGTTGCGGATCGACAGGCGCGTGAACCACATGGCGCGGGCCCTTATGCCTTGACGCGCTTGACCTGGCTGCCGCTGCGCAGCGTGCCGAGGTTGTTGCGGACGATCTCGGTGCCCGCGTCCAGCCCCGAGACGATCTCCACCATGCCGCTGGCCTCGTCGCGGATGCCAAGCTGCACCGGGCGCTCGGCCAGGGTGTCCTTGTCGATGGCATAGACAAAGGCGCGCTCGCCTTCCGTGCGCACCGCCGAGGACGGCACCGCCACTACGCCGGCACGCTCGCCCAGCACCAGCGCGCCGCGCGCGAACATGCCGGCGCGCAGCGTCTGGTCTGCATTCTCGACGCGGATATAGACCATGATGCTGCGCGTGCCCTGGCTGACTGCCGGGTTGATGCGCACCAGCTTGCCGGTGAAGCGGCCGGCGCCTTCCACGTCCAGCGCCACCGGCTGGCCGACCGCGGCGCGCGCCACGTCCGCCATCGGAATCGGCGCTTCCAGTTCCAGCACGCGCAGGTCGACCACGTCGACCAGGCGCGTATCCGGCGAGACCTTCTCGCCCGGCTGCACCGTGCGCGCGGCCACCATGCCGTCGAGCGGGGCCTTGACCACGGTGTCGGCCAGCGCCTTCTGCGCCACCGCCAGGCCGCCCTGGGCCGCGTCAAGGTTGGCGCGGGCAACGTCCAGGTCGGCCTGGTACTTGTCGAACGCGGTCCTGGAGATAAAGCCCTTGCCGACCAGCTCGCGGTTGCGCTCCCAGGTCTGGCGCGAGTTCTCGAACTGCCCGCGCGTGGCCAGCATCTGGCCGCGCGCCTGCGCTACCCTGGCCTCGTACTCGGTGGGATCGATGCGCACGATCACCTGGCCGGCGCGCACCGGCTCGCCCTCACGTACCAGCACCGCCTTGACCTCGCCGGAGACCTTGGCCTTGACCGAGGCCTGGTTCAGCGCACGCAGGCTGCCCGACAGCGGCAGCGACACCCGCAGGTCCTGGCGCGCCACGCTGACCAGGTCGGTCTGCAGGAATTCCACCACGTTGACGGCGGCCTGGGCCGGCGCCTGCGGCTGACGCGCGCTGCCGGCCTTGCGCACGGCGACCGTGGCGGTCAGCGCGATGGCGATGCAGGCGGCGGTGATCAGCAGGGTCTTGCGCTTCATGTTCAGGGGCCGGGTCGCGGCGCAGGGGGATCGGGCTCGGCGTCGGCTTCCATGGCGGCGGCGCGTTGCGCCAGCATGTCGTCGCGGATGCGTTCCCAGATATAGGGGCCGGTCTGCGGCGGCAGCGGGCGATTGCGGGCATCGCCGGTGGTGAGCCCGAACAGCAGCGTGTCCAGCAGGCCGTCCAGGAAGGCCTCGGGGTCGATGTCCTTCTCGGCGGTGGCGCGCAGCGCGCGCTGCCACAGCATCAGGAACACCAGCGGCGCACAGACCAGCGTCGTGGTGGGGTTGGCCGGCATCGCGCGGAATTCGCCGCGCGCCACGCCGCGGGCCAGCACCTTGGCGAACAACTCGTCGCCCGGCATCATCACTTCCTGGTTATAGAAACGGGCGATGTCCGGGAAGTTGGCCGACTCGGCCATGATCAGCTTGGTCAGCCCCGCCACCGGCGTGGCGCCGATCAGGCCCCACCAGCCGCGCAGCAGCTCGCGCAACAGCTCGGGCGTGCTGCCGTCGTAGGCGTCGACCAGGTCCGAGCCGCGCGCCAGTGCCGGCACCAGGTTCTCGCGCACCACCGACTTGAACAGCTCTTCCTTGTTGGCAAAGTAAAGATAGACCGTGCCCTTGGACACGCCGGCCGCCGCGGCCACGTCTTCCAGCCGCGTGGCCGCATACCCGCGCTCAACGAAGAGGTCGAGCGCGGCCGCCACCAGCTCTTGCGGGCGGGCGGCCTTGCGCCGGCTCCAGCGCGGGGTGTCGGCGTCCTTGTGCGGATCGGCGGGCGTTTTCACGGATGTCTTGCGGGTGCTGCGGGGCACGTGGGGGCGGCTCAGAAAGTTAATAACTTGTGGGTCAGTAATGTAGATGAGCGCCATGAGGGGGTCAAGCGCAGGCCGGCGACCCTCGGGAACACACCGAGGCGGCACTGAGGCTGATTTGCCGCGTGTGGCTTGTTGTCCGCTTTTTCCGGCGGCGCCCGGGCGCGGTTTACGGCGTTTTCCTTTTCTTACAGGACGACAGCGGCCCTTCGGGCACAATGTCCGTTTTGTGCCGGCCGCTTTGCGGCTGTCCATTGCACATCCTGAACCATCGTCATGAGCTGCCGGTCAGACCTTTCCTGCCGCGCGGGCTGCGGCGCCTGCTGCATCGCCCCGTCGATTGCCTCGCCGCTACCCGGCATGCCCGCCGGCAAGCCGGCGGGCGAGCCGTGCGCGCAGCTGCTGCCGGATATGCGCTGCGCGGTATTCGGCAGCCCGGACCGGCCTGCGTTCTGCGGCGGCCTGAAGCCGTCGGCCGAGATGTGCGGCGATTCGCGCGAAGCCGCGCTGCACTGGCTGACCCGGCTGGAAATCCTGACCGCGCCGCAGGCCGGGCCCGGGCGGCCCGGTCCGCTCGCATGACGCCTGGTACGCCACCTGACTATCCCGCAATCGGAGGCAATATGATCCGGACTTCCCGACGGCGCTGGCTTGCCGCGGCAGCCGCGGCCACGCTGGCCGTGGGCCTGGCCGCCTGCGGCGCCTTCCGCAACGAATACACCTTCTCGCAAAGCCAGCTGCAGGCGGCGCTGGAGCGCAAGTTTCCGTTCAACAAGCGCTATATGGAGTTGTTCGACATCCAGCTGACCAACCCGCAGCTGACGCTGGACCCGGCGCGCAACCGCGTCAACGTGCAGTTTGACGCCATGATCGACAACAAGCTGTTCTTCAGCCGGGCCCTGTCAGGGCGTTTTGCGCTGGACAGCGGCCTGCGCTATGACGAACCCACGCGCTCGGTGGTGCTGCAGGACCCCGAGGTGCAGCGCTTCGACGTGCAGGGCATGCCCGCGCAGTTTTCGCGCCAGCTCAACGCGCTGGGCGGCATCCTGGCCGAGCAGCTGCTGCAGGACTATCCGCTCTATACCTTCCGCGAAGACCAGCTGCGGGTTGCCGGCACGAATGTGGCACCCGGTACAATCACCGTTTTGCCAGACGGCATCAACGTCAAGATCAACCGCCCGTGACCGGGGCGCTCATACAACAATCCAGGCGGTCCGGCGCGCATGCCGGGCAACGCCCATGACCACGTTTCTCCGTTCCGCATGGAAATCGCACTTGCCCTGAAAGCCGTGATACTCGGCATCGTCGAAGGACTGACCGAGTTTCTCCCCATCTCCAGCACCGGCCACCTGATCCTGGCCGGCCAGCTGCTCGACTTCAACGACGAGAAGGGCAAGATCTTCGAAATCGTGATCCAGTTCGGCGCGATCCTGGCGGTATGCTGGGAATTCCGCGCGCGCATCGGCAACGTGGTGCGCGGCCTGCGCGCCGAGCCGCTCGCGCAACGCTTTGCCGCCAACGTGGTGATCGCCTCGGTGCCGGCCATCGTGCTGGCCTTTATCTTCGGCAAATGGATCAAGGCCCACCTGTTCAACCCGATCTCGGTGGCGCTGGCCTTTATCGTCGGCGGCGTGGTGATCCTGCTGGCCGAATGGCGCGACGCGCGCCGCGGCACGGTCTCGCATCCGCAGGGCAATGCGCTGCTGGAGGCCGCCAAGGCCGGCGCGCCGCGGATTGAATCGGTCGATGACCTGAACTGGCGCGATGCCCTCAAGGTCGGCCTGGCGCAATGCTTCGCGCTGGTGCCGGGCACCTCGCGCTCGGGCGCCACCATCATCGGCGGCATGCTGTTCGGGCTGTCGCGGCAGGTGGCCACCGAGTTCTCGTTCTTCCTGGCGATCCCGGTGATCTTCGGCGCCACCGTCTACGAGCTGTACAAGGCGCGCGCGCTGCTGAACGGGGACGACCTCGGCATCTTCGCGGTGGGCTTCGTCTTTGCCTTCCTGTCCGCCTTCCTGTGCGTGCGCTGGCTGCTGCGTTTCGTCGCCACGCATGATTTCAAGCCGTTTGCCTGGTACCGTATCGCCTTCGGCATCGTGGTGCTGTTGACCGCGTACTCCGGCCTGGTGTCCTGGCACGCCTGAGCGGGATTGCCGCAGGCAACAAAAAAGCGTGGCAGGTGCCACGCTTTTTTGTTTCTCCGTCGCCAGCGCTCAGGCGCGCTTGCGAAAGACCACGTCCCACACGCCATGCCCGAGGCGCACGCCGCGCCGCTCGAACTTGGTCACGGGCCGGTAATCGGGCCGCTCGGCAAATCCGTCCGCAGCGGTCGAGGTGTTCTCCAGCAACGGCTCTCCCGACAGCACTTCCAGCATCTGATGCGCGTACTCTTCCCAGTCGGTCGCGCAGTGGATATAGCCGCCCGGCTTCAGCCGCGCGGCCAGCACCTTCACCAGCGGCGGCTGCACCAGCCGGCGCTTGTTGTGGCGCTTCTTGTGCCAGGGGTCCGGGAAGTAGATATGCACGCCGTCCAGGCAGTCATCGGTCAGCATATGCGCGATCACCTCCACCGCATCGTGCTGGAGGATCCGCACATTGGCCAGGCCGCGCTCGTCGATCAGCTTGAGCAGCGCGCCCACGCCGGGCTCATGCACCTCGCAGCCCAGGAAGTTGTCTTGCGGCCGCAGGCCGGCGATATGCGCGGTGGTCTCACCCATGCCGAAGCCGATCTCAAGGATCGACGGCGCCTTGCGGCCAAATGTTGCCTCCCAGTCCAGTGGCTGCGGTGCGTACGGCACCATCATGCGCGGCCCGACTTCGTCGATGGCACGCTGCTGCCCGGTCGAGGTCCGCCCCGCGCGGCGCACGAACGAACGGATCCGGCGCGGATGCGCAACGCCTTCAGGATCGGCAGGAGAGGGGGCGGACGCTTGTCCGGCGCTGTCTACCGGCGCGGCGTCGTCAGCCGGCGTCGGTTCGGTGCTGGGGTCTTGGGGAAGCATGGCAACAAAAAAGCCGCCGGGCAGATCACCGTAATGGTGGCAAAGGCGGCTTGTCTCGACTGGAAGTGGAGCGGGCGATGGGAATCGAACCCACGTCTTTAGCTTGGGAAGCTAAGGTAATAGCCATTATACGACGCCCGCGAACCCGCGATTCTATGCGGATTTCTGGCGAGGACGCAAGCTGCCAGCTGCGGTACGGGCAAAATAAGTGCCTGTGCGAGCACTAACGTCCGGATCCGCTACCACGTAGAAATCGCCTGCGGCGTAAACACCGGCATCCCGATGCCAGCCGCCGCATCCGTCAACGGCTCGATTTCCACCGCGGGCCGCTCCGACCTTACCTGGCCGAAGATGGCCGCAAACGGTATGTCCGCGGCATCCCGGCCGGTGCCGATGCGAAGCAGGCCGGTGGGGATCGAGATGCCCGAAGGATCCAGCAGGTACCAGCGGTGCGACAGGTAGACCTCCACCACCGCGTGGAAATCCGGCCCGCCCATGTCTGCGTCCGCGCCGTAGTCGAGGCTGCTGGACATGCGTGCCGGGATGCTCAGCGCGCGGCACAGGGCGATCATCAGGTGGGCGAAATCCCTGCAGACGCCGGTGCGTTCCACGATTGTGTCGGCAGCCGAGGTGCGTTCGTTGGTGGACCGCGACAGGAAGCGCACATGATTGCGCACCCACTCGCGGATGGCGTAGACGCGCACATAGCCCCGCAGCATGCCGCCGAACTCGCGGCTGGCGAATTCCATCAGGCGGTCGGATTCGCAGTAGCGGCTTGGTGCCAGGTAGGGCAGGACATCGAAGGGCAACTCGGCAACGGGCACTTCTGACAACCTGTCGCCGTCTTCCAGGTAGTGATCGATGTCGATGATCGCCTCATAGCGGATGCCGAGGGGGCCCTGGGGTGCGCGCAGCCTGAGCAGCCGGTTGGCCAGCACGGGATCGGTGTAGCGGGCGATCTCGAGGCCGGGCGGCAGCGTCAGCTGCTCCGAGACGACGGACTGCCGGGGCGTGCGGGCGGCTTCGATATTGAGCAGGAAGTCCGCCATGGGATCCATGACTTCATAGGACAGGCTTACTGCGTACCTGAGGCGGTTCATCGGGTGGTCAGCACTGGCTGGGGCCGTGGAAAGGCGGCCGGTTCCCTGGGGCCGGAAATGGCGGTGCATCCATTGCCAGTGTAGTGCGGCAGCCAGACCGTGACCTGTCAGCGGCGCCGCGCGCGTGCCGGCGGCGCGCCGGTGTCCTGCCTTGTCACCGCTTCGAGGGCTTCGCGCAACCGGATCACGGCGGGCGGCGCCTCGATCTGCGCCGGGGTGATGAAGACCAGCCGGCCCGATGCAAACGGGGTGCGCAGCCGCACTTCCCGCACCATCGACATGGCCTGGTAGTGGGACAGCGCCGTGGCCGGCGCCACCGTCAGGAAGCCGCCCGCGGCGGTCATGGCCAGGTTGCTGTGGAACGAGGCCGATTCGATATGCGGAACGGGCGGCAGCTGGCCGGCGTCGAGGAATGGCTGCTCGAACACGTCGCGCGTGTGGGTGCCGCGCGGCGGCAGGATCCAGGGACCTTCATGCAGGTCCGCCAGCGCGACCTCGCGGCGCCGCGCCAGCGCGTGGGCGGGGGCGCAGACCACGGCCAGGTATTCATCGCGCAGCGGGGTGATGTGGACCCTGGCCTTGAGCTGGTCGGTGTCGTCTTTCTGCAGCCGGCCCACGATGCAGTCGAGTTCGCCTTCGCAGAGCATTGCGGTCAGGCCGCCGACGCTATGTTCGCGCACTGCCAGCCGCGGCAGCGCGTCCTGGGCCCGCAGCAGCGCGACCGCCTGCGGCAGCACGTCCACGCCCACCAGCGGCAGCATGCCCAGCCGGACCAGCGGCACTTCCGGGCGCGCCTGCAGCGCCTCGCCGGCGGCGTCGATCACGCCCAGCACCACGCGCAGCCGCTCCAGCGCGCGTTCGCCCGCGGCACTCAGCCGTCCGCCGCGCGTGGTGCGTTCGATCAGCCTGCAGCCGAAGGCGTACTCCAGTTCCTGCAGCATCTTGGTGACGGCGGGCTGGCTGATATGCAGCGCTTCGCCGGCCGCGGTCAGCGAGCCGCTGCGCGCCACCAGGTCGAGCAGGCGCAGGTGCCGGATGCGCAGCCGGTCAATCCGGTTGGGAGACGGCGTGGCGGCGCTGGCGCGCGTAGGGGAGGCGGGACTCATAACAAAATGTGATGGTTCCATCAAGACTGGATAATTGTTTCGAATGGCCCGGCGCCGGACAATCGGGGCAAACCATGGAGGAGACATGCGATGCATGCCAACGTCGGGCGCCGCCTGCTGCTGAAGTCCCTGCTGGCGCTGCCGGCCGCTGCCGCGCTGGGCAGGGCCGGTGCGGCCAGTCCCTATCCCAACCGCCCGATCCGGCTGGTGGTGCCCTACGCCGCCGGCGGCGGTCCGGATATCCAGACCCGCAAGCTGGCTGAGTTGCTGGCGCGAGAGCTTGGCCAGCCGGTGGTGGTCGAGAACAAGGTCGGTGCAGGCGGCATCCTGGCCGCGGAGTTTGTCGCGCAGCAGCCGGCGGATGGCTACACGCTGATGCTGGGTGCCTCGACCCATGTCACGCAGAAGCTGCTGCAGCCCGGCGCGAAGTTCGACCCGATGGCGTTCACCCACATCATCCGCGTCGGCGTCAGTCCGGCGGTGCTGGTGGTCAGCGCCGGCTCGCCGTACCGGAACGTGGCCGACCTGGTCGCCGCGGCGCGGCGCGCGCCGGGCACGCTGAACTACGCCTCGGGCGGGATCGGCTCGGCCGCGCATGTGTCGGGCGCGGCGTTTGCGTCGGCCACCGGCATCGACGTGGTGCATGTGCCGTACAAGGGCTCGGTCGAGATCGTGCCATCGCTGATAAAGGGCGACACGCAGTTCGGCTTCCCGGTGGCGGCGACGGCGATTCCGCAGATCGCCAGCGGCAAGGTGCGGGCCCTGGCGGTGACCTCGGCCAGCCGCGCCGCGGTGCTGCCGCAGGTGCCCACGCTGAATGAGGCGCTGGGCCGCAAGGATCTCGATCTCGACGCATGGAGCGGCATCTGGGCGCCGCCGCATCTGCCCGCGCCGATCGTGGCGCGGCTGCATGCCGCGGTGCTGCAGGCGCTGGGCGATCCCGGCCTGCGCCGGCGCTATGCCGAGATGGGCGCGGTGCTTGCGCCGACGCCCACGCCTGAAGCCTTCTCGCGGCTGGTGGCCGATGAGACCACCCGCATCCGCCAGGTTATCGACAAGAACCGCATCACCATCGAATAGGCTATCCCATGACCCTCACTCCACAACCGGACTTTGCCCCGCTGGCCGGCATCACCGTGCTGGATTTCTCGCACGTGATCGCCGGGCCGTTTGCCACCTTCCTGCTGGCGCAGTTGGGGGCGCGGATCACCAAGGTCGAGAGCGCCGGCGGTGGCGACGTGATGCGCCGCGCGGGCAAGGGGCATGCCGCCTTTGTCGCGCTCAATGCGGGCAAGTCGTCGCTGGCGCTCGACCTGTCGGATGAGGCAGGGCGCGAACACGCGCTGGAACTGGCCGGCCGCTGCGATGTCTTCGTCGACAACCTGCGGCCGGGCGTGCTCGAGCGCTTCGGGCTGGGCTACGAGGCGGTGCGCGCGCGCAATCCGCGCGTGGTCTATTGCAGCATCTCGGGCTTTGGCCGCGGCGCGGCGCAGTGGCATGGCCGGCCTGCCTACGACCACGTGGTGCAGGCCGCCACCGGCATGGCCTGGATGGCCGGCACCGAGGGCGATCCGCCGATGAAGACCGGCTTCCCGGTGATCGACTCGGCCACCGGCATGCTGGCCGCCTTTGCCATCCTGGCCGGCGTGCGCGAGAGCGAACGCACGGGGCGGGGCATGCTGCTCGATGTCTCGATGGCCACCGCCGGCCTGCAACTGATGTATCCGATGACGTGCGATGCCATGACCACCGGCGGCGTGCCGGCGCGGCAGGGCAACCAGGGCTATTCGGGCAGCCCGTCGGCCGATTTCTTCCGCACGCAGGATGGCTGGCTGGCGATCGGCGCGAATACGCCGAAGCAGTTGCTGGCGCTGCTTGACGCACTCGGGCTGGGCGGGCTTGCGCAAGATCCGGCCTTGTTCGAGACGCCGCTGGATGCGGGCGCCTTGCCTGCCTTCGTGCGCTCGCTCGATCCGGCCGCGCTCAAGCGGGCGATTGCGGGCGCAGTGGCGGCGGGCACCGCGGAGGATCTCGAATTGCGCCTCAGCGCGCTGGGGATCCCGGCGGCCCGCCTGCGCAATATCGCTGAGTTTGCGGGGGAGTCGATGGCTAATGGCAGCCTGCGGCCGGTGGCGCTGCAGGAAGGGGAGACCGAGGTGCTGTCGCCGGGGCTGGGCTTCCAGGTCTACCGCCCGGTATGACACCCGGCGGCGTATAGTTGCTGGCACGATGGCGCACGGCTGTGTGCCGCCATCGCTCCAACTCGCAACGTCAGGACGCCGCCACCTTGACCACCGATTTCTTCGCCCGCTTTGAAGCGGAATGCCTGCCGCGCATCGCCGCCGCGATTGGCCAGCATGACCGGCGCGTGCAACTCCACACCCTGCCCGCCGAAGCCCCCGGCTGGCCGCCGCGCCTGCGCGTAACCGGGGATGGCCCGCCGGACCTGCGGCGCCACCCTTATGCGCTGGATATCACGCTGGCGTGGGATGGACTGGAGGTGCAGCGCTTGTTCGCGGCCGGTGGCGAGGTGCGCTTTGCCGGTTACCTGGCGGCGCTGCCGGCAAAGCTGCGCGCCTGGCAGGAGCCGCGCGGGATCGATTTCCGCTCGCTGTCGCAGGCTGACCCGGCGATCCTGATCGGCGGACTGGATTTCGAGCGCTGAGCCGGGTGCACTGACTCAGCCAGCCACCCACAGCCGGCATATCGCGCTTTCCGTTTGCCCCGGCTCGATCCAGCGCAGCCCCTGACCGTGGTGGATCGCGTCGGGCAGGCCTACCCACGGTTCCACGCAATAGAAGTCGGAGGTTTCGTTTTCGGACCAGGTCGTCACGGCATGCCATGGCGCGCTGCCGGCAAGGTCGAGTTCGAACGTGACGCGGCGGTCCGGCATCGCCAGCGCGGCGGACGGGCTGTCGCGAAAGACGTGGAACGTGTCCTGCAGGCGTGCGTCGTCCAGCCAGTAAGTCGTCTCGCCCCGCTCTGCGGGCCCGGGGCTGCCATCGGGTAGCTGGCGCATGCGGTCCGTGCCCGGCAATGCCAGCGACGCGGCGCCACGTTGCGCGTGCGGCAGCGCGAAATAGAAATGGTGGCCGGGATAGCAGGGCAGGCGTTGCGCGCCGGTATTGATGGTGCGCAGCGTGACTTCGAGGCCGTCGGGCAGCAAGCGGTAGATGGCGTCGAAGACAAAGGCAAAGGGGTAGCCGGCCCGCGTTGCATCGCTGTCGCGCAGCGTCATCGTGATCGCGGCTTGCGCGTCGATGGCGCTGACGTCGAAGGGCAGGTCGCGCGCAAAGCCGTGCTGCGCCAGCGTGCGCATGGTCCCTTGTCCGTCGCGCCACTGGCCCGGATTGCCATTGGCAAAATGCCGGCCGATAAACGGAAACAGCAGCGGGTTGCCGCCGCGGACCTTGGCCGGGCGGGACCAGTCGGCAGCGTCCGGCCAGTAGAGGATGTCCTGTCCGCGGTGCACCCAGCGGACCAGCCGCCCGCCGTGTTGCGGGGCGAGCAGCAGGAACGTGTCGGCATCGCCGATCCGGACCAGCGGCTGGCCCTGGAAGTCTTGTGTCGGTAGCAATGGCATGTTGATCGTTGGTGCCGCGCCGTTCGCGTGCCGCCCGGCGCAGCTGCCATGATAAGCGAGGCCAGCGCGCTGGCGGCTGCCGGCTTAGCTGCTGGTGTAGATGGTGTTGCGCACCAGCGGGTACACCTGCGTCTCCCACCGCCTGCCGTTGAACACGCCATAGTGCCCGACCCCGGTCTGCACATGATGCATGCGCATGTAGGGGCGCAGGCTGGAGCACAGGTCCTGCGCCGCCACGGTCTGGCCGATGGCGCAGATATCGTCGCGTTCACCCTCCACGGTGAGCAGGGCGGTGCGGTGGATGGCGCGCGTGCGGACACGGCGTCCGCTCACGTCAAGCAGGCCCTGGGCCAGCAGGAAGCGCTGGAATACCAGGCTGACGGTTTCCAGGTAGAACTCCGCGGTCAGGTCCATGGTGGCGAAGTACTCGATGTAGAAGTCGCGGATGGCATCGGCCTTGTCGTGCTCGCCGCGCTCGCGCAGGGCGTAGAGCTCGCGCAGCGCCTGTTCGTGCCGCTCCGGGTTCATGCTCATGAAGGCCAGCAGCTGCACGTGGCCCGGGTAGACGCGCCGCATCGCGCCGGCAAAGCGCAGCGGCACCATGCCGATCAAGGTGCGCTCGAACCATTCGAGGGGTTGGCTCATGGCCAGCGCGTTGACCTTGGTCGGATTGACGCGCGCGTCGATGGGGCCGGCCATCAGCGTCAGGCTGGGCGGCTGGGCGGGATCCCCGTCCTCGGCCATGAGTGCCGCTGCCGCCAGCGCTGCCACGGCAGGCTGGCAAATCGCCACCAGATGCGTGCCGCCGCCCAGCGTCTGCAGGAAGCCGATCAGGTGCTGCACGAATTCATCGAAGCCGAAGCGCCCGGCCAGCAACGGAATGTCGCGGGGGTTGTGCCAGTCGGTGAGATAGACGTCATGGTCGGCCAGCATGGTCTGGACCGTGCCGCGCAGCAGCGTGGCGAAGTGGCCGGACATCGGCGCCACCAGCAGCACGCGCGGCTGGCCGACGATGCCATGGCGGCGGAAGTGCAGCAGCGAGCAGAACGGCGTGCGCGCGACGACTTCCTCGGTGACCGGCACCGGCTGACCGCCGACGGTTGCGTGGTCGATGCCGAAGGCCGGCCGGTGGTGCGTGAGCCGCACCAGTGCGATGAGCTCGCAGGCGGCACGCAGGCGGGGCACCGCGTCGAAACCACCGGACCTGGGATTTGCCGCCAGCGTCGCGGCAGCCAGCTCCGCCAGCGTGCAGGCCGGCAGTATCATGTCCGCGTAGATCTGGTAGGCGTGGTACAGCATGGCTCGGTCCCCGCTATTCTGGTTCTTGCGAGCCGCAATATGCATGCCATCAGTTTATGCCTGGCACGCGCCTTGCGCATTGTGCTGTGAGCGGGCGGACAATGCCGCGCAAGTAGCGAGGCATGCGCCTGGCGCATGGGCATGGCGCCGCTTCGCGGCGCGTTGCGCGCAGCGGCTTCAGACTGGTGCCTGCCGGATGCACTGCATAGGTGCGCGGCCATTAGCGGCAACAAGCAGTAAAGGAGGCGCGATGTCCAAGACCACACTCACCATCAGCAGCAAGACCTATTCCTCATGGTCGCTGCGCGGCTGGCTGCTGGCGCGCTTTGCCGGCCTGGAATTCGAAGAAGTGCTGGTGCCGCCGGACGACGCCGCGGCGCGTGCGGAAATCCTGCTGCTGTCCCCGTCGATCCTGGTGCCGTGCCTGCGCCACCACGGCGTAACGGTGTGGGACACGCTGGCAATCGCCGAATACCTGAATGAAATCCACCCCAAGGCTGGCCTGCTGCCGGAAGACCGCGCCGCGCGTGCCCACTGCCGTGCCATCTGCGGCGAGATGCATTCCGGGTTCGCCGCGATGCGTTCGGCGCTGCCGATGAACCTGAAGGGGCATTTCCCCGGGATGAAGGTGTGGTCGCGTGCGCAGGCGGACATCGATCGCGTCACGGCGATCTGGACCGAATGCCTGACGCGCTACGGCGGGCCATACCTGTTCGGCACGCGCACCATGGCCGACGCCATGTACGCGCCGGTGGTGACGCGCTTTGTCACCTATGGCGTGATGCTCGATCCCGTGCCGGTTGCCTACTGCAAGCAGATCCTGTCGATGCCGGAACTGCAGGAGTGGATCGCGGCGGCGCGCGAGGAACCCGACGAAATCAGCGAGCTGGATGTGGAGTTCTAGCGGCCGCCGCCGGCGCTGACGCTACGCCGTGGCCGATTCGGCTTGCCGCGCAGCCAGGAAGCGTGCGGCGTAGTCGAAGTACCAGTCGAGCGTGTCCGGGTTGGCCATCGCATCGCGGTTGGCGATGCCCTGCGGCGCATGGCCGAGCAGCAGCTTCTTGATCGGCACCTCCATCTTCTTGCCCGACAGCGTGCGCGGCACGCCGGGCGCCTGCACGATCTCGTTGGGCACGTGGCGCGAGGACAGCGCGTCGCGGATGCGCGCGCGCAGGGTATCGCGCAGCGCATCATCCAGCACCAGGCCTTCGCGCAGCACCACGAACAGCGGCATATAGGATTCGCGGCCCAGGTATTCCAGGTCGACCACCATGCTGTCGAGCACCTCCGGCAGGTCTTCCACCACGCGGTACAGCTCGCTGGTGCCCATGCGGATGCCGTGGCGGTTGATGGTGGCGTCCGAGCGCCCGTAGATCACAGCGCCGCCGCGCCTTGTGATCTTGATCCAGTCGCCATGCCGCCAGACGCCGGGATAGGTGTCGAAATAGCTGTCGCGATAGCGCTTGCCGTCGGTGTCGCCCCACAGGTAGAGCGGCATCGACGGCATCGGCTCGGTGCAGACCAGTTCGCCCACCGCGTCGAGCAGCGGCTGGCCGTGGTCGTCGAAGGCCTCCACCCTGGCGCCCAGGCAGCGGCACTGCATCTCGCCGGAATAGACCGGCAGCAGCGGGCAGCCGGCGACGAACGAGCCGGCAAAGTCGGTGCCGCCCGACATCGGCACCAGCCAGATGTCTTCGCGCACATGGCGGTAGATCCAGTCGTAGGCCTCGACCGGCAGCGGCGAGCCGGTCGAGCCGAGCCCGCGCAGGCGCGACACGTCGGCGATGCGCGCCGGCTCGATGCCCGCCTTCATGCAGTTGGTGAAGAAGGCCGCGCCGGCGCCGAACATGGTCACGCCGGCATCGTCGACGAAGCGCCACAGCACGCCGGCATCCGGAAAAGCCGGGTTGCCGTCATACAGTGCGATGGTGGTGCCCAGCAGCAGCCCGGCCACCTGCGCGTTCCACATGATCCAGCCGCTGCTGCTGTACCAGTGGAAGACATCGTCCGGGCCCAGGTTGTTATGGAAGGCCATCAGCTTGAGCTGCTCGATGACGATGCCGCCATGGCCATGCACGATCGGCTTGGGCATGCCGGTGGTGCCGGACGAATAGACGATCCACAGCGGGTGGTCGAACGGCACCGGCTCGATCGCCAGCGGCACGTCGTGCGCCAGCACCTCCTGCCAGGCATGGGTGCGCACGCCGGCGGGCGGCGCCGCATTGCTGCCGACCTGTGGAACGAGCACGAGATCGGTCAGCGAGGGGAGGGTGGCGACCAGGTCTGCCACCACCGGGGCGCGGTCGTAGACCTTGCCGCCATAGCGGTAGCCATCGACTGCTATCAGCACCTTGGGCTCGATCTGGCGGAAGCGGTCGATCACTGCCACCTGGCCCATGTCGGGCGCGCAGCCCGACCACACCGCGCCGAGGCTGGCGGTGGCGAGGAAGGCGACGATGGTGGCGGGGATATTGGGCAGGTAGCCGGCGACACGGTCGCCGCGCTGCACACCCATCTGGCGCAGCGCATGCGCCAGCGACGCGACCTGGGCTTCGAGGGTGTCCCAGCTCACTTCGGCCAGCGGCTGCGCTTCGCCGGCGTAACGGATCGCGGCGCGCTGGCGGGCGCTGCCAATGCCGGCATGGCGGAATACCTGCTGCACGTAGTTCAGCGTCGCGCCTTCGAACCAGCGTGCGCCCGGCATGGTGTGGCGGTCCAGCACCTGCGTGGCGGGCGTGTCGAAATGCACGTCGAAATACGCGCGCACGGCATCCCAGAAGGCTTCCAGCTCGGTGACCGACCACTGCCACAGGCTGTCGTAGTCGTCAAAGGCCAGGCTGCGCTCGGCGCGCAGCCAGCGCATGAAGGCGGCGATCTGGCTGCTGTCGCGGAACGCCGCGGACGGCGTCCACATCAGATTCCCTTCGGTCAGAGGGGCGGGGGTGCTCATGTCTCCTCCTCGGGCCCGTCTGTCGCGGGCATCGGATGGTGGCGATGGGTATGCCGGGCTCGTGTGGCGGCAGCCGGCATCAGCCTGCAATGATAACGGCCCTTAGATTCAGTTGCCGGCCGGACGCTCGAACAGGCTTTCCCACATGGTATCGACCTTCGCCTTGACCGCGGCATCCATGGAGATCGGCGTGCCCCATTCGCGCGTGGTCTCGCCCGGCCACTTGTCGGTCGCGTCGATGCCCATCTTGGAACCCAGGCCCGACACCGGCGAGGCGAAGTCCAGGTAATCGATCGGCGTGTTGTCGACCAGCACCGTGTCGCGGCTGGGGTCGACCCGTGTGGTGATGGCCCAGATCACTTCCTTCCAGTCGCGCACGTCGACATCGTCATCGACCACCACGATGAACTTCGTATACATGAACTGCCGCAGGAAGCTCCACACGCCGAACATCACGCGCTTGGCATGGCCGGCGTACTGCTTCTTCATGCGCACCAGCGCCATGCGGTAGCTGCAGCCCTCGGGCGGCAGGTAGAAGTCGGTGATCTCCGGGAACTGCTTCTGCAGCAGCGGCACGAACACCTCGTTCAGCGCCACGCCCAGCACCGCCGGCTCATCGGGCGGCTTGCCGGTGTAGGTGGAGTGGTAGATCGGGTCGCGCCGCATGGTGATGCGGTCGATGGTGAACACCGGGAACCAGTCCTGCTCGTTGTAATAGCCGGTGTGGTCGCCGAACGGGCCTTCCAGCGCATGCTGGTAGCCGGACGGGTGGTTCGGGTCGGGCTGGATATGGCCTTCGAGCACGATCTCGGCCGACGCGGGCACGCTCAGCTCGGACAGCGTCGGCGTGAGGCAGCCGGCCAGCGCGGTGCGGCTGCCGCGCAGCAGGCCGGCGAACTGGTACTCGGACAGCGTATCGGGCACCGGCGTCACCGCGCCCAGGATGGTGGCGGGGTCCGCGCCCAGCGCCACCGCGATCGGGAAGGGCTTGCCGGGATTGGCCAGCGCATGCTCGCGGAAATCCAGCGCGCCGCCGCGGTGCGCCAGCCAGCGCATGATGACCTGGTTGCGGCCGATCACCTGCTGGCGGTAGATGCCAAGGTTCTGGCGCTTCTTGTGCGGGCCCTTGGTCACCACCAGGCCCCAGGTGATCAGCGGCGCGGCGTCGCCGGGCCAGCAGGTCTGGATCGGCAGGCGCGCCAGGTCGACGTCGTTGCCTTCCCACACCACCTCCTGGCAGGCCGGGCTGCTGACGCGCTTTGGTGCCATATCCCACACAGATTTGGCCAGCGTGAACAGCTTGCCGGCCTCGCGAAGGCCGCGCGGCGGTTCCGGTTCCTTCAATGCTGACAAGACCCGGCCGATGTCGCGCAGGTCCTCCATCGATTCGGCGCCCATGCCAAGTGCGACTCTGTGTGTCGTGCCGAACAGATTGGCCAGTACGGGGACGCTATAGATACCTCCATCGGTGCTGGCTCCGGAAGGTTTCTCAAAAAGGACCGCGGGGCCTCCAGCGCGCAGCAGCCGGTCGCAGACTTCGGTCATTTCCAGGTTGGGCGCAACCGGCCGGGCGCTGCGCCGCAGCTCGCCCATGCCTTCGAGTTGGCCGATGAAATCGCGCAAGTCTTTGTATTGCATAGTGAATTCTGTTGTGGTGCGGGGCTGGGGGAAAGCCTCTGCAAGGCGGCGTCGAAGTCGGTGACGATACACATTCACCGGCGCCGCGGCAAAAAAATCATCAAAGCCAAGCCGCGCAAATTGTAAGTTTTTTGTCGCTGACAGCGTACTTTTCCGAGCGACCAGCCAAGGCCAGGCCTGCGTTTGCGGGCAATCGGGTGATCCGGTGGCGACATGGCAATCATTGTTACAAATAACTGTAAGTAGTAGAAACCGAAGTTATTATTCTTGACGGGATATAACACCGTTCCTACAATCCGGTCTTGCTCCATGGAGTGTTGCGTCGCAACATGGATTTTCCCCCTATGTCAAGGGGTGCACATAAAGAAAATGTGCCAGAAAGTCCCTCCAGCAAGGACCGATGTATGGACCCGAAGCAAGGCGGGCCGACCGGTCGCCTCCGGCGACTTGCCGGAGCGTAGTGAGTTTAGTCGTGGCAGGGTGCGCTCCCCCAGAGCGTAGCCTGTTTCCAGTTGGGCGCACGGGGAGCGCCTGCCAACAGATGCTTGGTCGTCACTGCTGGACGGCGCGGCATCCTTACTTGAGTACGTTGAGATCGGGCGCGTGCCGCAGTCGGGCGCGCGAAGCGGGCAACGGATGGAGGTAAGCATGAGCGGTTGGAAAACCCTTCATCTTCCCGGCATCGGGCGGGCCTTGCAGGTCCGTCTCCGACAGCCGGTACCCGGAGTGAGTCGGGCATTGCAGGTCCGTCTTGCGCATCCGGTCGCGGGCCGCGCGTTGCGCGGTGGCCGCACAACGCTGAAGTACGCGCTGAACAGCCTGGGCGTGGTCGCGGTCGTTTCGGCCGTGTCGCTGTCGCTGAGCCAGGAGTGGCGCACCACGCTGGCCGCGCTGCTGGCGGGTGACGAGGCACCCGCGGTGCTGGTTGGCGCCGCCATGCCGGCCGCGCCTGCCGTGGCCAGCACTGCCGTGCCGCCGCATTCGGCGGACGTCGCCGCGGCCAAGCTTGCCTTTGGCAAGGCCGGCCTGCCGACGGTGTCGGGCGTGGACGAATGGACCCTGGCGGCATCCGCCAAGGTGCCGTCGGTCGCGCACCTCGCCGCGCGGATCCCGGTCACGCGCGTGGCGCAAGACGCCCGCAGCACCGCCACGCTGGGCAGCGCGCGCGAGCAGGCGGCCGTCGCCGACTATATCGCCCGCAAGTACCGCGTGGCGGCGCAGGCCACCGCGCAGCTGGTGAAGGCGGCCTACCTGACCGGCCGCGAGGTCGGCATCGACCCGCTGCTGATCCTGGGCGTGATCGCGATCGAGTCCAGCTTCAACCCGTACGCCGAAAGCGGCGTGGGCGCGCAGGGCCTGATGCAGGTCATGACCAAGGTCCACCAGGACAAGTACGAGGCCGTCGGCGGCGTTGCCGCGGCACTGAACCCGTATGCCAATATCAAGATCGGCGCGCTGGTGCTCAAGGACTGCATCGCCCGCGCCGGCTCGATCGAAGGCGGCCTGAAGTACTACGTCGGTGCCACCACGGCTACCGATGGCGGCTACGGCGCCAAGGTGCTGGCCGAGCGTGCCCGCCTGCGCCAGCTGCTGGGCGTGCGCAACGCGCCCGCCAACGCCGACAAGCCGGTCGAGGTCAAGGCCCCGGCCGAGCAGCTGGCCCCGACCGAGAAACTGGAAGCGAACAACGGTCCGCACAACGCCTGAGCGTGCAACGGTACCGCCAATCAGAAAAGCACCCCGCGGGGTGCTTTTCTTTTGCCTGCTTCAGCCGCGGCAGAGGCCGGTCAGCGGAACAGCTTGCCGAGGCGCGCCATCGCCTCCTCGATATTCTCGCGCGAGGTCGCGTACGAGATCCGGATGTAGTCCTTCGCCGTATGCGGGCCGAAATCCTGCCCCGGCACCATGACCACGCCCGCATCGTGCAGCATCGCCTGCGTCAGCCGGTCGGCATCGCCGGCGGCGGGGTGGTTGACGCCGCGGCAGTCGGCGTAGACATAGAAGGCGCCGTCGGGGCGCACCGGCACGCGCAGGCCAAGGGACTCCAGTGCCGGCACGATCAGGTCGCGGCGGCGGCGGAACTCGGCCTTGCGCTCGTCGTAGATCGCCAGGGCCTCGGGGGTGAAGCAGGCCAGCGCGGCGTACTGCGCCACGGCCGACGCGCAGATGAACAGGTTCTGCGCGACCTTCTCGAAGGCTTCCACCAGCGCCTCCGGCACCACCAGCCAGCCCAGGCGCCAGCCCGTCATGTTGAAGTACTTGGAGAAGCTGTTCACCGTGACCACGTTCTCGTCCAGGCTCAGTGCCGAGACCGGCGGCGCGTCATAGGACAGGCCCTGGTAGATCTCGTCGAGGATGGCAAAGCCGTTGCGCGCGCGCACGGCCTGCAGGATGCGGGCGAGCTCGTCGGGCAGGATCGAGGTGCCGGTGGGGTTGGAAGGCGATGCCAGCAGCACGCCGCAGGTCTGCTCGCCCCAGTTGGCCTCGACCTGCGCGGCGGTCAGCTGGAAGCGCTCGGCCGGGCCGCTCGGGATCATGCGCGCGGCGCCGTCGAAGGCGGCGACGAAGTGCCGGTTGCAGGGGTAGCTGGGGTCGGGCATCAGCACCTCGGCGCCGATCTCGACCAGCACCGCGCACGCCAGCAGCAGCGCGCCCGAGGCGCCGGCCGTGACGATCACGCGCCGGGCCGGGATATCCAGCCCGTAGGCCGTCTTGTAATAGCCCGCGATGGCCTCGCGCAGCGGATGGATGCCGAGCGCACCGGTGTACTGGGTCACGCCGCGGCGCATGGCGGCTTCGGCCGCGCGCACCACCGGCTCGGCGGCGGTAAAGTCCGGCTCGCCGATACCCATGTGCACGATATGGCGGCCGGCGCGTTCCAGCGCGGCGGCCTGCTTGGCCAGTTCCATCACGTGGAAGGCTTCGATATTGGCGAGGCGGGAGGCGGTGGCCAGGTGCTGCATGTCCATGGTGGTCCGGGACGGGCCCGGGGCCCGTTCAGCAAGAGGATAGGTAGGAATGAAAACACCCGCCGGGGCGGGTGTCGTCTTCATCACTGCCGGCGCAAGCCAGCCGTGATGGCGTGGGCCGGCCCGCGGGCGGCTCAGCTGGCAACTCAGCTGGCAACTCAGCGGCGCGCCGCGACCTCGGCCGCGCGCACCTGGGCGGCAAGCTTGTCCAGTACGCCGTTGACGTACTTGTAGCCCTCGACGCCGCCAAAGGTCTTGGTCAGCTCGACGGCTTCGTTGATCACGACCTTGTACGGGATGTCGAGGCAGTGCACCAGCTCATAGCTGCCGACCAGCAGGGCGGCGCGCTCGACCGGCGACAGTTCTTCGACCTTGCGGTCCAGGAACGGCTCGAAGGCGGCGGTCAGGCGGGCTTCCTCGCGTACGGCGCCGTTGAGGAGCGCGTCGAAGTGCTCGCGGTCGGCCTTGTTGAAACCTTGCGCATCATGCAGGTGAGCCTGGATCGCCCCGATGTCATTACGGTTCAGCAGCCACTGATACAGCCCTTGCAGAGCCAGCTCGCGCGAGCGGCGGCGCGCGCTCTTGGGCGGTGCCTTCGCCTCGGTGCGGGCCGCGGCGGGCTTGCCGCCGGCTGTCTTGCCGCCGTCGTTGTCGGGGGTGTTCGACGTATCACTCATCGTCGTCCTCGTCTTCATCTTCCTGGCCGCGCAGCGAATCGAGCGCGGCGACCAGGTTGGCCATCTCCACCGCGGCGCGGGCGCAGTCGCGGCCCTTCTCGCGCGTGCGGGCGTGGGCCTGCTCGTCAGTATCCACGGTCAGGATGCCATTGGCGATCGGCACATTGAAGTCCAGGCCGACGCGGGTGATGCCGGCGCCCGACTCGTTCGAGACCAGCTCGAAGTGGTAGGTCTCGCCGCGCACCACGGCGCCCAGGGCGACCAGGGCGTCGAACTGGCCGCTCTCGCACATCTTCTGCAGCGCCAGCGGGATTTCCAGCGCGCCGGGGACGGTCACCACCAGGGTGTCTTCGCCCTCGACGCCGAGCTTTTCCAGCTCGGCCACGCAGGCTTCGAGCAGTTCGGCGCAGACCGGCTCGTTGAAGCGGGCCTGCACGATGCCGATACGCAGGCCTTCACCGTCGAGGTTGCTGGGGTAGAAGCCGTGATCCATTGTTCAGTTCTCCAGTTTTCGGGGCGGCAACGGCGCTGGTGCGCGCTGCCGGGGTGTCCGGGTGGCGCAGGCTCAGTCGGCCTGGCCGTTCATGGGTTGGTAGCCGGTGACCTCGAGGTCGAAGCCGGTCATGCTGGGCATGCGCTGCGGCGACGCCAGCACGCGCATCCTGCCCACGCCAACATCCTTCAGGATCTGCGCGCCCATGCCGTAGGTGCGCAGGTCCGGCTTGCGGCGCGGGCGCGACTGCGGCGCGTCCAGCGCGCTGAACTGCGTGAACAGCTGGTCGGCCGAGTCGCCGCAGTTAAGCAGCACGATCACGCCGCTGTCGGCCTCGGCGATGGCTTTCATTGCCGCCGGAATGCTCCAGGAATGCGTGGTGCACTTCACTTCCAGCAGGTCCAGCACCGAGAAGGGCTCGTGCACGCGCACCAGCGTTTCCTGGTCCGGCGCGGGCGAACCCTTGACCAGCGCCAGGTGCGCCTGGCCGGTGGGCTTGTCGCGGTAGGCGATGCTGTGGAAGGTGCCGTAGGGCGTCTGCATGGCGCGCTCGCCCACACGCTCGATAATGCTCTCGGTGCGGCTGCGGTAGTGGATCAGGTCGGCAATGGTGCCGATCTTCAGGTCATGTTCCTGCGCGAACTCGATCAGGTCCGGCAGGCGCGCCATGGTGCCGTCGTCCTTCATGATCTCGCAGATCACGGCCGCCGGCGTCAGGCCTGCCAGCGCGCCCAGGTCGCAGCCGGCCTCGGTATGGCCGGCGCGGATCAGCACGCCGCCGGGCTGGGCCGTCAGCGGGAAGATATGGCCGGGCTGGACCAGGTCGGCCGGCCTGGCGTCGCGGGCGACGGCGGCCTGCACGGTGCGGGCGCGGTCGGCGGCGGAAATGCCGGTGGTCACGCCCTCGGCAGCCTCGATCGACACGGTGAAGTTGGTGCCGTGCTGGGTGCCGTTGCGGCTGACCATCGGGTGCAGGTCCAGCTGGCGGCAGCGCTCGGCGGTCAGGGTCAGGCAGATCAGCCCGCGGCCGTGCTTGGCCATGAAGTTGATCGCTTCCGGTGTGACGAAATCGGCAGCCAGCACCAGATCGCCTTCATTCTCGCGGTCTTCCTCATCGACGAGGATGACCATGCGGCCGGCGCGGATGTCGGCAATGATGTCTTCGGTACGGGCGATTTTCATGGCGTGCTGAACGGCAAATTGGGGCGAATCGAGCGAAAAACCGGCGAATAGCTGGGGCAGGAAACATGGCCGCGGTTGAAAGCGGCCGGACTGAGGCGGGGCGTCGGGCCGGGCCGGCCAGGCCATATACGCCCGGCAGGTTGCCCAGTCAAGCCGGGTATTGTACGCCAAGGCAGGCAAGGCGTGAGGCGACGGCGCCGGAAAGTGCGGCGCCTGCCTGAAGCGGGTAAGGAGCGCGGTGCTGCATGGGCCGCCCCGTTGCCGGCAGGGTGCCGGCGCCTGGCTCGGCCGGGGCTATGCGGCGGCGGCCAGCGCGGTGCGGTCGTGGCCTGCGGCGCGCAGCCGCGAGGTCCTGGCGATGCGCGCCCTGGCCGCGCGGGTCGCGTCAGCCAGCGCGAGCTCGCGCGTGAGGAAGCCGGCGTTGGGTTTGGTGAACCTGGCATGCGCATCCAGCGCATAGGTCCATTCCCACTTGCCGAAGGTGACCTCGGCCAGTGTCACGACAACGTGGCAATGCTGATAGAAAAAACTCTCGCTCATGCTTGTTTCCTGTGTGGGACAGCGCGCTGGCCATGGCCTGCAAGCCATGCGGGCCAGTGGCGGTCTGTCAGCCAGCCGCGCAGGGGCAGCCGGCCATCCTGTGGGTCGATGGCGGCGGCGCCGGCATCCTGGGCGATCTCGCAGAGCCGCCCCTTTGCGTGCGGGTCGCACGCGCAGATCATCATCAGCTGGCCTGCGGTCATTTGCCGCTTCTGCCGCCTCAGGCCGGCGCGCATGATCCCGGCGCCGATCACGCTGCCCAGCCACCGGCCGATCACGGCGCCCAGCGCCATGCCGCCGAGGTAGGCCATGAAGCCCGTGGCCGCGTTGGCCGGCGTGCCGTAGCGGAACACGAGCCAGGCCACCAGCACTGCGCCGGCGGCCATGCCGGCTGCCGCGACTTCATTGCGATAGGTGACCTGTGCCGCGTGGGGCGAGGGCAGGCCTTCGGCCGGCTGGTCGTCGCGCTGGAAGAACCATGGCCCGTCGATGCGTGCGGGAGTCGCGGCCAGCTCGCCAAGCTGCGCGTGCGCGCGCCTTGCCGCGGCAATGTCGTTCAGCCGGAAATACAACAGGGTGAGCATGGTCATGCCTCGCTTGGTGTCAGGTCCATTTGCCGCTGGACCACGGAAAGCCTGCGAAACGCCGGGCGCCTGGGCGCCGGAATGTCTTCGCCAGGGGGGAGGACGGCGGCTGCAGCCGCGGCCATCCGTTGCCCACGGCCTGGTCCCAGTCGATCAGTAGCGTGGCGGCACGGTGCAGGTGGGTCGCGGCCAGGCGCACAAAGCCCAGGCGCGCGCGCATCGGCGCAGTGGGATGCCGGTCACGCAGCAGGCGCGTGGCCGGAAGTCGCTGATACAGGATTCTGGCGGTGGGGTCGGGCACAGTGAGTTCCTTCATGGGTGCCGGGCAACAATCCGGCCGGCAGTTGAAAGAAACGGCGGGAGCGCCAGCTCGCGGACGAGCGCGCGGCGCGGCGGGCAGGGGAGCATGAAGGTCCAGGTGGTCCCCGTGAGTGACTTCAGCAGTCACCGGTGCTAGACGTTGTCGAGGGGGGAGGCCCGGGAACGAGTGGCGAGCGCCTGTGGGCATACATGGACTGCAAGCGCTGCTTAACCATTCTAGGCCTCGGGCGCTGCAGGCACCAGCTGACTTACAACAAAGCTGCCAGGCCCCGCGCGGCGCGCCTCCCAGGGGGGGCGGCGGTGCAAGCAAATTGCCACAGGAGGGGTTTGTCAGCGTATGCTCGCGACAAAAGGGCACGCCCCGCCCTGAATGCCGCCGCGCTGGCAAGCGGCGGCTCGGACTTCAAATCAGGGCGGCAGCCTGATCGCGCCCGCGGACTTTGTACAACAAAGGGAGACAACCATGTCGAGGCAGATCAAGAACAAGGCCGAACTGCGTGCCCTGGTACGCGCCGAGCAGTCGAAGTTCGCCGCCTGCGAAGGCGCCTGCTTTGGCGATGTGGTCTGGCACGCGCCGGACGCCGGCGGCTGCAACTGGAGCCTGTCCACGATGGAGGGCGGCAACAGCAGCGCCTGCGTGGAAGCGCTGCGTCCCTTCACCGACAAGCTGCGCGAGACCTATAACGTGCCTGACGAGGGCAGGTAGCCCGCGGGATTACGCGGGGGCCTGCGCGGTCGACAGCATCCGCTCCACATAGCGGGCGATCAGGTCGATCTCCAGGTTCACGCGCGCGCCCGGCTTGAGTTCCTGCAGCGTGGTGACTTCCACGGTGTGGGGGATCAGGTTGATGGAGAACACGCAGCCGTCGGCTTCGTCATTGACGCGGTTGACGGTCAGCGACACCCCGTTGACCACGACCGAGCCCTTGTAGGCCAGGTAGCGTGCCAGCTCGCGCGGGGCGCGGATGCGCAGTTCATGCGATTCGCCCACCGGCGCGAAGTGCACGACTTCGCCCAGGCCGTCGACGTGCCCGGACACCAGGTGGCCGCCCAGGCGGTCGGCCAGGCGCAGTGCCTTTTCCAGGTTGACGCGGCCGGTGCTCTCCAGCCCCACGGTCTTGTCCAGCGACTCGCGCGAGACCTCGACGTCGAAACTGTCGGGCGCCATGGCGATCACGGTCATGCAGGCGCCCTGGATGGCAATGCTGTCGCCGATGATGACGTCCGACAGGTCCAGCCCGCCCGCGGCGATATGCAAGCGCACGCCGGCATCGGCGGCGCCCAGCGGGGTTACGGAATCAATGCGGCCGACTGCCGCGACAATGCCTGTAAACATGGTGGTGTCTTCTGCTTTGGGTATTTGGAATCTGGATACGCGGTGCCGATGGGTGGCGCGCTACGCGTCGTTGCGCCGGGCAATCAGGCGCAGGTCGTCGCCGATCTGCCGGATCTCATGCCAGCGGAACTGTGCGGCGTCCTGCAGCCGCGCCAGCGGCGGCAAGTTGAACATGCCCTGGGCATCGCCCAGCAGCTTGGGTGCGAGGTAGATCAGCAGCTCGTCGGCGCAATGCTCGCGCACCAGCGAACCGTTGAGCTTGAAGCCGGCTTCCACGTGCAGCTCATTGATGCCGCGCCGGCCGAGTTCTTCCAGCATGCGGCGCAACTCGACCTTGCCGTGCGGGTTGGGCAGGACCACGACTTCGGCGCCGCGGCCTTCCAGTGCGCGCTGGCGTTCGCGGTCCTCCACCGCGCAGAACACCAGCACCGGCTTGGCGAACTGGCCGGTGTCCGGCGTCAGGATCTGCGCGTCCAGCGGGACCTCCAGCCGCGAATCGACCAGCACCCGCTGGGGCTGGCGCGGCGTGGCGATGGCCCGCACCGTCAGCGCGGGGTTGTCGTCGCGCACGGTGCCGATGCCGGTGAGGATCGCGCACGCACGTGCGCGCCAGGCATGGCCGTCGTCGCGCGCGGCCTGGCCGGTGATCCACTGGCTGGTGCCGTCATGCAGCGCGGTGCCACCATCCATCGATGCCGCCACCTTGATGCGCACCCACGGCAGCCCGCGCGTCATGCGCGAGACGAAGCCGATATTCAGGTCGCGCGCTTCCTTCTCCAGCAGGCCGCAGCGCACGTCCACGCCGGCCTCGCGCAACCGCTGCAGGCCGCGCCCGGATACCGACGGGTTGGGATCCTCCATGGCCGCTACCACGCGCGCTACGCCCGCGCGCACCAGCGCATCGGCGCACGGCGGCGTGCGTCCGAAATGGCTGCACGGCTCCAGCGTGACATAGGCGGTGGAGCCGGCCGGGTCCAGCCCGCGCGCCAGCGCGTCCTTCATCGCCTGGATCTCGGCATGGTCCTGTCCGGCCGGCTGGGTGAACCCCTGGCCGATGACCTGGCCATCCTTGACGAGCACGCAGCCGACGCGCGGGTTGGGCGTGGTGATGAACATGCCCCGCGCGGCGAGCGCGAGGGCCTGTTGCATGGCGGCGTGGTCGGTATCGGAAAACATTCGGCGGTTGCGTTTGCCCTGGCGCAGCGATCTGGAATACAGGGCTGCCGGGTTATGGTGGTCCGGAGGACTCCGTCGCATCGCAGTCAGCGTCGCGGCCGGGGGTGCAGAGTCGGATACGTCCCTGCGCGCCCAGCCTGACTTGCCGCTGCTCGCCACGGCAGCCGAGCGTGAAAGTAGCGGCCTGGAAACCGCCCTGCTCAGAACGAGAGTATCCCACAGGCAGGAATTTCAGCACATTCGTGCCGCGGGCGGTCTGGCGCAGCGTCACCCACAGGCAGGGCATGCCCGGTTCGACCACGGCCAGCACCGCGCGGCGATCCGGGGCGCCGTCTGCCGCGACCAGTTGCCAGCCAGGGCCCAGCGTCGCCTCGCCCGGCAGCGGCTGCAGCGTCACCTCGAGGCGGCGCGCCAGTGCGGTGGCCCGCGCCAGCGCCAGCGATGCCGCCAGCCGGTCGGCCGCCAGTGTGACCTGTTGCCGGGCGAGCAGGCCGCCGAACACCGGATAGGATGCCGCCGCCAGCAGTGCCAGGATGGCCAGGCCGGCGAGCAGCTCGGCCAGAGTCAGGCCATGGTGGCGGCGGGGAGCGTGGCTGTTCATCGTGCCTTCAGCAATGGGACGGAAGCGGCCGTGGCACGGCTTCACCTTCGGGCAGCGTCAGCCACTGTCCGGTGCTGCGCAGGATCAGCACGCCGCACTCCGGGTCGGGCCGCTGCGGGACGGCTCGCAATTCAACACAGGTATCCAGGCCGGCCTGCGGGCATGCCGCGGCTGTCACGACATGACGCACGGTGCCGGTGGCCGGTACGGATAGTGGCCATTCCCCGGCGGCCACTTCGGCACCGGGTTCGGTGGCAAACGTCATGGCGCCGACGGCGTGGCGCTCCAGTTGCAGCATTCCCTCGGTCAGCGCGGTACGCGCCTGCGCCCGCCATCCCCGCATCAGGTGGCCGTGCCATGCGGGCACGGCGATGGCCGCGAGGATGGCGAGGACGGCCAACGCAACCGCAAGCTCGACCAGGCTGAACCCGGCCCGGGGCCGGGAGGCAGGCGCCGCGGTAGTCATGGCAAATCCTCCCGTACCGGTCCGGCGATCTCGCGCCAGCGCAGGCGCCCGGTGCGCCGGCTGGCCATGGTTTGCGACACCCGCGTGACCGTGTTGCCATCGACAGCCCACAGCGACAGCTCGTAAGCCTGGCGCGCGGTGCGTCCCGGCTGCGCCGGTGCGGCGGGCAATTCGGCAACGGTCACGAACACGCTGGCGCCTGGAGCCAGCAACTGGCCGGTGGCCATGTGCAGGCGTTCGCCGGTTCCGCTCTGGCTGACCGATTCCCCGGTCGCCGCCAGCACCAGGTAGCTGCGTTGCGCGCCATCGGGCGTGCGCGTCACGAACAGCAGATGGCCGGGGAAGACCGGCTGGACCTCCACCACCTGTTCGCCGGCATGGGGCAGGGTCAGATGCCAGCCGGCATCGCCGGCGCCGGCTGGCTGCGCGCGCAGGGTGTGCCCGCCATCTGCGGCCTGCGCCGCGACTTCCACCAACGGGACCGCCGTGGCGGCGCGCGTGGACGACAGGTCGGGCACCGCTGCAAGTTCGTTGCCCGTGCCATAGACCACGACCGGCGCAGTCGGCGCTCCGAGCAGCACGGGCGCTTCGGGCATGAGCGGCTGCGCCGACGTCTGCATCCGGTGGAGGCATGACACGGCGGGCGCACCGCCCGGCTGAGGCGCCTCCGCGAGCGGGAAGCGCCATAGCTGGCCGGCATCGTCTGTCGCATAGGCAGCGCGTGCCGTGCCTGTCATGTCGGACAGCACGCTGGCCGCCACCAGGTTGCCGGTTGCCGGCCGGCCCAGGCAGTCGCGTTCCGGCAATGGCAAGGTGCGGACGGCGTACTGCCCGGCCCATGCCGCCCCGGCGGGCTTGTCCAATGGCAGCAGCGCAAGGCCGGAGCGCGCTGCCTCCGACTTGTCATGGGTCGCGGCAGCCAGCGTCACGACTGCGTACCAGCGCAATCCGTCCTGGCCAGGAATGCCGGCGGCACGCACCGGGCCGCGTGCGGATAGTGGCAATGTGTCCGTGGCGGCGATCTCCCACAGCAATGCAAAAGGCATCGGACCGTCGGGATCCGAGACGTCGAGCGCGAATGCCGCTGCGGGGTTGCCGGTCCTGGCGCTGCCAGGGATGCCGCACAGCACGACCGTGCGCCACTCGCCATGGATCGTCACATCCTGCGCTTCGGGGCGAGGGCAGGGCGCGGGCGCCAGCGGCGCGTCGTTCGCCGGCGTGGCGGCGGCATAGGGCAACAGCACGCCGGGCAGATAGGCGGCGCGCTCCTCGCCGGTCACGGCATTGAACGCATGCAGCAGACCGTCGTTGGTGCCCAGCCAGACGACGTGCGGGCGCAGGCTGTAGCGCGCGCGAAAGCCGGCATGCCCGGGTTTGCCAGGCGCCCAGGCCGGAGGCGCAACCACCCGCACGCGCGCGCCTGCGGCATTGCCGAGTCGCGTGTCGCGCTGGCGCAGGCCGGCCTCGGTGCGGTCGCCGCGCAGCCATTCGAGGTGAGCGCGGTCAAGGCGGCCCAGCATGTCCGCGCTATCCGTATTCCGGAAGGCGGCATCGATGGCAGCCCATTGCAGCGCGATGACGCGCTGCGGCGGCGCTGACGACGTGAATATGCGACGCGATCCAACCGGCCGATGGTCGAGGCTCGTGCCGGCTTCCCATAGATAAGGCGACAGCACTGGCGCCGGTCCTTGCCAGCCGACAGCGAACAAGCGCCCGGTCCATGGATATGCGCCCGCCGTGGTCCGGTAAGCCAGGGGCAGCCGACCTGCTTCGGATCCGGTGGCGGCAGACGCTGGTGCAATGGCGATGGCCAGGCAGGCGGAGGCAACGGCAACGAGGCGATTCACGGCTGGATCACGCTCTGTAGCACGGCACGTACGGCACGGCTGCGGCCGAAGCCGATGGCCGTGATCCGGATCCGTGGTGCCGGTGTGGTGGCGGAAGGGGCATCCGGAGTGCTGTAGCCGGACGGTGCTTCGTCCAGGATCTCGGCGACATACCGCGGCAGTTCGCGCGTGCCGGCGGCACCCGCGGGCAGCACCGGCAGCGTCGCACCCGAGAAGCGGCCGAATGGCACGCCGACGGCGTCCGCGCTGGTGTCGGCCAGCAGCCAGGGCTGCCACACGGGTGGGCCCGTCACCGCTGGCCGGCACACGCCAGCCTGCTGGCCGCTGCCGCAGTGTCCCGGTGCCGGCCAGATGCCGAGCCGGCCCATCATGTCTTGCGATATGGCGGCCGCAAGCAGGTCCGACTCGGCATCAAGCAACGCGACCTCGGCGGCCCGGAATGCGATTTCGCGTTCGAGCTGCATGACGGCAAGTTGCCGCGCGGACAGCAGCATGTGCAGCGTGCCGGCAGCGGTCAGCACTACCAGCAGCAGCATCGTGGCGCAGAGCAGCAGCGTGACGGCGCCTGCATTGTGGCGACATGGAAGGCGGCGGGCTAGCACAGCGTTTCCTGGCAGCGTGGCGCATTGCGCAGCCGCACCGTGGTGGCGAAGACACGGCGGGCGGTGCCGGCCTGCGACGGCGGCACCGGCGCCAGATCGCCGGCGGCGGTGCCGGGTGGGTCGGCGTCTTTGCCCGGGCTTGCCGCTGCCGAACCCGGGCGCTCGCCGCGCACGGCAATGGCAATCTGCACGGCCACCACGCGATGCCAGGCGGATTCATCCAGCGAGTGGATCGCGGATGCCGTCTCGAAGCGGTCGGCCCGGCCGTCGCCGTCCGTATCCAGGCCGTAGCGCACTTGCAGTGATTCAACGCCGCGGACCAGCGCGCCGGAGGTCCAGCCAGTGCCGTCGATCACGCCACCGCGGCGTGCCGGGTAGCGGCACAGCAGTTGCGGCACGCCATCGCTGCCCGCCGCGACATAGATCAGGTTGGCTGCGACGTAGCCACTGTGCGCGTCAGCACCGGCCACGCGCGCGGCGACGGCGTAGCCGCTGCAGTCGGTCATGGTTTCATCCGGCTGCGACGGCGCAGCCGGCAGGCCGCTGCCGCTGAAGCGGACCAGCAGCGCATCGCTGCGGCCGACGCCAGCCCTGCCGCAGGACGGCACCGCACCGATGGCAGGCTGACCGCAGTCGTCGGCGCCGCTGACGGCCGGCGGCGCAGGGTAGGAGGTGGCGGGAAGGGGCTCGCCGGGCCAGCCGGACTGGCGCAGCAGCGCGGCGATGATCGTCAGGGCGCGCTGGCCGCGCTCTTCGAGCAGGATGCGGTCGGTGGCGGTGAGGTAGGCGGTACGAGTGGCATGGAATGCCGCAACGGCTGCCGCGGTGACGATCAGGCCGAGTATCAGTCCGACCAGCAGCTCGACCAGCGAGAATGCCCTGGATGCGTCCCGCCTCATGGCTGCATCCACAAGGCGATCGCGGGTATGCCGGCCTGCCCGCCAAGCCGTCCTGCCATGATCAGTGGCGAATCTTCCGGGCACGGAAACGCCGGGTTGTTCCCGCACCGGCTCGACCAGAGGTCTGGTCGCCCGCTTTGCAGTGCCGGCTGCGCTGTATCCAGCTCAGCCATCTCCACGGCAAGGCGGGCGGACCGGGCCAGCGCGTCGAGTTCGCGCAGCTGGGCCAGCGCCTTCGGCGCCAGCCCCATCATTGGCATCAGCCCGGCACCAAGCACGATCAGCGCGCACAGCGTTTCATGCAGCGCGAATCCCGCGGGGCGGCCGGCGCAACGCGGTCTGCGGCGCGGGCGGGCAGGTGGATGTGCTGGCTTGCGAAGATCCGGCATGGGCGGTCACCGAGACTGGCAGGGACCGTCAGACTAGCTGTCGCGAGCAGGCGAATACGTGCCTAAGCGTGGAGGATTTGCGGAATGTTGTTTCGGTCTTCCCGGGAACAGCGACCAGGCAGCCTCGCCTACTGACACACCGTGGCTTGTGTCGGCACGGGCGCGCATACGCGGACCCTGCCCAACTGGCTGATATCGATGAGCTTCTGGTTGCCGGTGCCCAGTCCCATCAGCACCTGGGCAGACTGCATCGCATCTGCCAGCGTGCGGGTATAGCCTACGGGCGAGTAGGAGAGGACCCCCGACTGCGGCGTGCTGGAGAATGCTACGGTCAATCCCTGGGCGGAGGGGACATGCTGAACCAGCACGGCTTGGCCCGTGCAGTCCGCGTTTCGATTTGGGTTCAGGCAGACAGTCCAGCCGTTGCGCCAGTCATTGCTGACGGGCGCCACGGTGACCCAGCTATTGCGCGATAGCGCACTGGCCCGTGCCAGGGAAAGCGACGAAGCCAGCGCGTCTGCTTCAGTGGCAAGCGTGTTGCGCTGAATGAAGGAGGTGTAGGCGGGTGCCGCCATGCCGGCGAGGATGACCAGCACGACCAGCGTGACCAGCAGTTCGATCAGCGTGAATCCGGTCTGGGGTCGGGGGGCTTGAGGGCGCATCACCAGCATCCCTGGGGCAGGTTCGCGAAGGCGGCGACATGGTTGATCAGCACGCCGCGCTCGCCGGTGCTGCGCAGCAGCAGCGTGCCACAGCGGTTGTCGGCGATCGTGGGCGTGGCGCTGACCTGCACGCATTCGTTGAATGCCAGCCCTGCGCACGCGCCGGATGCAATCGCGTAGTTGCCGCTTTCCGAGGCTTGCGGGAAGCCGCGCCAGGCGCGCGTGCTGTCGGCGGGGTCGACGTAGGAGTTGGCCTGTGCGTAACGACGCTCCAGCGCTTGCATGGCCGTCATCAATGCAGCCTTGGCTTCGGTGCGGCGCCCGCGGGCAACATGTTCGACGTAGTTGGGATACGCAATGCCAGCGAGGATGCCAAGGATGGCGATGGCAATCAGCATCTCCATCAGCGTGAAGCCGCTGGCGTGGCGACGCCAGTCACGGTGGCAGCGCTTCATTTGCGGCTCCGAAATTGCGAATCTCGCGCCAGCCAAGGCGCCCGGTGGTGGGGTGCCCCCCGTCGGTGGCTGTGTTGCCGGACACAAGCGGCCTGCTGGACAACGACGCGCCTGCGCTGCGGCCGCCACCCGATGCGCCGAACGAGAACACGTCGATGAACTTCAGCGTAGTGATCTGGCCGACGGCATTGCGTTGTGGATCGACCGTGGTCTTGGTCTGGATCAGCACTGGCGCACCCAGGATGCCGAAGGTGGAGAGATCGCCGGTCGATGTCCCCGTGGCGGGCATGCCGGTCAGCGCATTGATCTGATAGCGGCCGCTGTTGCTGGAGGCGCCGCAAAGATCATCGCCGGTCATCAGCGAGTTGAACCAGATCTTTCCGTAGGCTGGCACGAGTGCGGTGACCTGGCGTTCTCCGTTGCCCGGGAAATCAAAGTACCACCCCGCCTTCTGCCCAGTCTTTGAGCCGAGGCTATAGCTGCGTGACGAATATTCGTAAGCGCCCTTGCTGTTACGGGTCAGGGTGACCGGGTTCAGCATGCTGCGGTCTGCGATCGACTGGGAGCCTCCCGCATCGTAGATGCCGTACATGGCGTTCCGGGTCAGCGTGCCGGTGGTGATGGTGTCGGCAGGCTCCAGGTACTTCCCGGTGCCGAACACCACCATGTAGCCGCCGGGCGCGTAGACCCATTTGGGCTGGACCGTGATCGGTTGCGGCTTTCCGCTGGCATCGCGGGCCTGGAACAGCGGCCGGCCGTAGTTGCCGCCGCCGTAGTAGGGCAGGGCCCCGGCAGCGTTCCAGGTGGATGGGCCGCCATTCAGGATGAACTTCCAGAGGCGGCCCTGGAGGTCGCCGGCGTAGGCGGCGACGGTCTGCCCGTCGGTAAGCCGCACCAGCGCCGGCGAGCTCAGCCCGTTGGCAATGCCGGCGGTGACGTCCGCCGCCATCGAGATCTTCCAGTAATTGACGCCCAGTTGCCACGGCGTCCCGGCCGGCTTGTCCAGTGCCACGATGAACAGCACCGAAGGCGCGGCCGGATTGCTCGCGCCATCCGCATCGTTGGCATTCAGGCCGTTGCCCGTCATGGCAAACCACCTGTACACAGGCTTGTTGTCGGAGTCCTTGCCGGCAAACAGCTTGACGATCTGGGGCGGCGACATGACGTTGCCCATGTCGGCATCATCCTTGTCCGTGAACTCCCACAAGACATTGCCGGATCCGACGCTGGCGGGATCGCTGACATTCAGCGCAAAGAGGCCTTGCGCGCCGCCACCCATGCCAGAGACCAGCACGGTCTGCCAGGCGTTGCCGACCCGGGCTTCCGCCACGGCAGGCGTGGCGTCCACGTACGGCCGATGGATATAGCTCGGCGAGGTCAGCTGGACCAGGTTGGCGAACACTGCGTTTGGCACGTAGGCAAACAGTTCAGAGCCATTGGCCGCATTGAAGGCGTGGAGCATGCCATCGTTGGCGCCGATGTAAACTGCGGCGGTACGCTGGCTGTGGGCCTTGTAGAAGGCGGTGTAGTCGCTTTCGGCGATGGTGCTGGACGGGGCCGCCATGTAGACGGGGCCCGAGTTGACGATGTCGCCCAGCAGTGAGTCGCGCAAGCGCATGGTCCCCGTGCTGCCGGTGGATTGCTCCTGGCTGCGCTCGCCACGCAGATAGCTGAGCCGGCTCTGGGCCACGGTGTCAGTCTCTGTCGGCGCGAGCTTCAGTGCGGCCTTCTGCGCGGCGTTGAGGGATTTCCATTCGAAGGTGGCGCCCGCACCCGCGCCGGTTCCTGCATTGTCGGCCGTGCCCGACGGGACCCAGGTCAGCAGATTGCGGGCGGCGGTGCGGGCAGTCAGCACCTTGCCGGCCTCCCAGGTTTCGGTACTGGAGATCTGAACGCCGGTGTCGGGATCATTGGTCACCGCCAGTGCCGAAAGGCGCCCGTTCCATCGCTGGTCGAATCCGGGAGTGAACAAGAGGGTGTCGCTCGCCACCTGGGAAGAGGTCAGTGCCACGCCAGACAATGTGCCGGCCGCGTTGACGATTTGCGCGAAGACCTTCTTGATGGAAGCGATCATGGCGGCCGGCTGCCCGGCCAGGAACCAGTTGGCGGGGACGTCGGATCCGCCCGACGATTCCCATTCGGCATTGCTGGTGACGGTGGCGCCGCTGGCCCCCTTGGTGCGGAACGGATTGCCATCACCATTCTGGTCGTCAAAGCCGCCGTATTTTGCCGCCAGGTACATCTGGCTGCGGCGCTGTTCGTCGCCGACGCTGCCGTTCCCGTTCTCATTGACGTCGATGCTGAACGTGGTGACGCGCAATTCCGGCATATCGGGGCGGAAGCCGTAGGTATGGGCCCAATACGCGACGCCGGCCATATAGTAGGTGCCGTGGCCGCTGGAGCCGGTGTCGGCGCCAGCCAGGTTGGCGAGCGAGGTGTCGGGGCGGCTGTTGCCGGATGTTCCCGAACTCTCGAGATCGGCCACCGCCTGCGTCCAGGTCGTGACATCGAAGCTGTACTTGCTGTATTTCGATATCGCGTCCGCCGGCCGGGCCGAGTCGTTGGCAGAGACCGGCTTGCCACCGGAGAGGTAAGTCGTCCTGGTGTTGCCGGGAATGTAGCGGTCCCAGTGCGTATTGATATCGGCAATGGCAAGGACGTAGTTCTTCTGGCAACTGGCAAGGATGGGGTCTGTCCATTGTGTGTAGACCGGAAATCCATCCTTGTAGGCGCTGGCGTTGTCGATGGCTTCGGGCGTTGGTTGCCGGCCTTGCAGGTAGCGGATGCTCTCGTAGTAGAGTTCGCCGACCGGATCCAATGACTTGTAGGCGCCGGAACGCCCGAACTGATTCAGGTAATTGATGACGCCGCTGATGTTCTCTGACGCGCTCTCGGGGTTCTGGATGAATACGCCGTCGTCATCCCATTCCCGGCGCAGGTTGCTGGCTTGGTTGAAATTGCTGTCGACGGTGTTCGGCCCCACATACTTCAGGGGCGCCCGCAAGACACCGCCATAACGGGTATTGGCGCTGTCGTTCAGGTAGCCAAACGCGCCAAAGCGGACCTTGTCTGCATTGCGCTGCATTTCGCCAACCGGCTTGTACCCGGTGCGATACAGCTTGCAGAGATCGGTGCGGGACCTGGCTTCGCTTGCATCGCAGACTTGCACCCGTACCAGGTAGGTGCCCTGGTTCCTGTACTTGCCGGGGCTCGAGCAGCTGGCGCCGGACTCGGTGCTGTCCCCAAAGAACACCTTGTTGCCACATGAGGTGATGTACAAGGTCCTGCTGCTGAAAGGCGTGACCGAGGACGCCTTGTCGTAGGTCTTGCGGGGGAAGTAGGAGTTGCTGTTGAAAAAACTCTCCTGCAGCACGGCACGTTGCAGGATGGTCTGTGTGGCGGAGTCGACGACGCGGTCGCCCCCGGTCAGCGCGTAGCGCAGCATATCGATGGCCGAGGCCGTGGCCCAGTTCATGAAGTTGCCGCTGAACTGGCCCGTGCATGTGTGATCGGCCGTGTTGGCGTCGCCGGCAATGACAAAATAGCCATTGCTGGCGCTTCCGCTGTAGTTGTAGCACTTGCGCGGATTGAAGTAGCCAATGTATTCCGTGGTCGGCGAATACGTGCCGGAGCGATAGGCTGCCCCCACCGTGGGGAACTCCACCGAGAGCGTCAGCAGCAGGTTGGGATGGATATTCTGGTTGCGGCCGTACAGCGGCGCCTGCGCGAGCTTGACGGTCGCGAGGCTGCTCTGTTCCGTTGCGGCAAGCAGCGGGCCGGCGGGCAGGCTGAGAAGCGCAGCCATTGCCGCGAAAATGAATTTCCGGATCCGGCTCATTTGCCGTGCTCCGCGACAGGCATGGACGTTGCCATTCATTCCCCCTTCCGGTAGTACGACTGCAACATGACCCGGGTCGCCGGGTTAGCGCCAAAGCCGACGGCCGTGACGCGGAAGATGTATGCGCCCTCGCTCGCGCCTGGCGACATGTCGCTGATCGGCTCGATGATGTAGCGCGGCAGGGCGGCAGGCAGCAGCCCGCCTGTCGCGGTCGGGAACCTGCGGCCGGTGAAGGTGCCGTAGGCGGTGGTGCGTGCGTTGGCGCCCGTCTGGCTGAAGTCAACGGCAAGCCAGTTCGGCGTGCCGTCGAGCACCGGGTTGCACAATCCCTGGAAGGGTGAGGCGCCTGTCACGCCCGTATTGCAACCCGCCACGAACGGCAGCACATTCATCGTGGTGCCGGAGAAGATGGCCGACCGGCTGGTTGGGGCGGAAACACCCTGGATGTCGATTTCCGCATCCAGCAAGGCTGCCTCGGCCGCTTGCTGAGCCAGGTCCCGGTCGCGCTGGTTCGATGCCATGCGCTTGCTGCCAATGGCCAGCCGGGCACCGGCGATGGCGATGACGCTGATGATCAGCAGCATCACCAGGGCGGTGATCAGCGCGATGCCACGCGGGTTGGGGTGCGCGGTGCGGGCGTTCATGTCGGCGAGCAGGTGGTGCAGGTGGCCATGTTCCGGAGCTGTACGGTGACGGTGTACAGGCGTCGCATGCGCTGCAGTTGCGTGGCCGGCGTGAAGGATGTGTCGTTGCCCGGCGAGCCCGGGAACAGGCGCCCGAACAGGCGCAAGGTTGGCGGATCCTGAGGCGATGCGCTGGCGGTATCGCCCATCAGCACCATGGCAATCTTTATGGCGACGACGTTCTGCCAGGTGGTGGGCAGGGCCAGCACCTCGGTGGCCGACAGGAAGCGGTCCGGGGTCTGGTCGAAATTCGTATCCATGCCGTAAAGCACCTGGAAGACTTCAACGCCTGAGATCAGCGAAACAGCCTGGTACGCCGTGCCGGCCGTGAGGATTTCCTTGTTGGCGGCGTCCCGTGGACGATAGCCGCACATCAGCTGAGGCATGCCGCCGGCATCGTTGCTGACATAGAAGACCGCCATGCCGCGCGCTAGGTCTGCGTCTTCCCAGGCCTGCGGCTCGGCGACGCCATTGCCGGAGCAGTCGATCATGCTGTTGTCCGGGACGGTGCGGTCCTGCTGCGTGCCGGAGCCGAAGAAGCGGACCTGCAGCACATCGCTCTTGTTCACGGCACCCGCTTGGGCCGGACACGCGAGGTTTTGCGCCGGATTGCCGAGATCTTGCGCGGGGGCGCCGCAGCTGTCGAGGCCGCTGATGGTCGGCGACAGGCTCGTGGTGGTGAGCATGACGCCTCCGGGGCTGGGCGCGGGAGGCCCGCTGGCGCCGGGAGAGGCCGCGGCGCTGTTGCCCGCATAGTTGCTCCACGCGGCCTGGCGCACGATCCGAACCACGGTATCCACCGCAAAGCGGCCTTTCTCATCCAGCGCAGTGGTGTCATCGATGCTGTTGTAGTTGGCTCGTCCGGTCAGGTAGAGCGCCGCGGCAGCCATGATCAGGAGCAGGCTCAGCGTCATCGCCACCATCAGCTCCACCAGCGACAGCCCCAGTTGACGATGCCGGCCGGCGTTGAGATACGTCCTGGCGTTCCGCATGTCAGTTAACCGTGCCCTGCGTGGCCACGATGACCACCTGGGGGCGCGTGCCCATGTCGGACATGTCGACCCGTGCCGCGACGGTTCTGGCGGCAAGCCGGGAGATCCAGCCGATCTTGATGACAATCGGTGCGTCGTCCGCGCGGCCAGTGGCCGATGGCGTGCATCCCCATGAGAAGCCGGTGGCCTGGTCGTAGGCGACCATGTCCCGGCAAATCACGGCGCGTCCGCCAGGCAGGCCTGTGCTGACACGCTCCCAGAACTCGGCGACATCGAAATCCGCCAGTTGCTGCGCGCACCCGGCCGCCGTGCCCGGGCAGGCGATCGCGTACGGGCTGTTTGCTGCCGTGAGCGCGGGCGGCTGCCCGGTGGCAGTGTCGATGAAGTAGCGGTTCGGGATGATGGCTTCCGCCGCCGCGCCGGTTTGCGAGACGGCCGGATTGGCACGCATGCGCTCGGCCATCTCGGTGGCCAGCTGCATGGCAGTGGTGTCGTAGGAAGCTTGTTGCGTGAAGCGGGATGAATTCAGCAGCAGGCTGGCGACGCCGAGCACGCCAACCGCCAGAACGACAATTGCCACCAATGCTTCGAGCATGGCAAAGCCGGCTGCCCCGCGGCAGCGTTGACCCATTCTGACCCCCGTCAAAAGACGTCCGACTTCGTTAACTTCTTTTTTTGGTCTGCAATCCCGGGCCCTTTTAATATGCGACAGCGGGCCTTGCGGAAATGCAACGGGGATTAAACAACGATTTTGTTACTTTTGCTACCCCTTCCGGGGGGTGGACGCCGCAAACTCATCCAGCACGTCGCGGAATTCCGACACGTCCTCAAAGCTCCGGTACACCGAAGCAAAGCGGATATACGCGATCTTGTCGAGCTTGCGCAATTCGCGCATCACCAGTTCGCCGACCTGGCTGCTGGGGATTTCTTTCTCTCCCAGTGCCAGCAGTTTTTCTTCGATGCGGGTGATGGCTTCGTCGATGGCTTCGGCCGAGACCGGGCGCTTGCGCAGCGCCAGGCGCATGGAATCCTTCAGCTTGGCGCGGGTGTAGTCCACGCGCGAGCCGTTTTTCTTGACGATGGCGGGGAAGAACAGCTCGATCCGCTCATAGGTGGTGAAGCGGCGGTCGCAGGCTTCGCAGCGGCGGCGCCGGCGCACGGCATCGCCGTCTTCCGACATGCGCGTGTCGAGTACCTGGGTATTGGAATGACCGCAAAAGGGGCATTTCATGCCGGACCACCTTCAGTTGAACCCCGTCGCCTTGTCCGTGTTGTCGTTCTGCGGAGGCGGGGCGGGTTGGCGAGGCCCGCAAGCCAGTGCCCGAGGACGCCGGCTTGCGGAGCTGCCGGCCGCTCATGCGGAATCCGCATGGGCGGCCTCGATGCATCAGCCGTAGACCGGGAAACGCTTGGTCAGGGCTGCCGCCTGCTCGCGCACGCTGGCGATATTGGCGGCGTCGTGCGGGTTGTCCAGTACATCGGCGATCAGGTTGCCGACGATGCGGGCTTCTTCTTCCTTGAAGCCGCGCGTGGTCATGGCCGGCGAGCCCAGGCGGATGCCCGAGGTCACGAACGGCTTTTCCGGATCGTTGGGGATGGCGTTCTTGTTGACGGTGATATGCGCCTCGCCCAGGATGCGCTCGGCTTCCTTGCCGGTGATGTTCTTGGCGCGCAGGTCAACCAGCATCACGTGGCTTTCGGTGCGGCCCGAGACGATGCGCAGGCCGCGCGCGATCAGGGTCTCGGCCAGCACGGCGGCGTTCTTCACCACTTGCTGCTGGTATTCCTTGAACTCAGGCGTCAGCGCTTCCTTGAAGGCGACGGCCTTGCCGGCGATTACGTGCATCAGCGGGCCGCCCTGGATGCCGGGGAAGATCGCCGAGTTGATGGCCTTCTCGTGCTCGGCCTTCATCAGGATCACGCCGCCGCGCGGGCCGCGCAGGCTCTTGTGCGTGGTGGTGGTGACGAAGTCGGCGTGCGGCACCGGGTTCGGGTAGACACCCGCGGCGATCAGGCCGGCGTAGTGGGCCATGTCGACCATGAAGTAAGCGCCGATCGACTTGGCAACCTTGCTGATGCGCTCGAAGTCGATGCGCAGCGCGAAGGCCGAGGCGCCGGCGATGATCAGCTTGGGCTTCTTCTCCTGGGCCAGCTTTTCCAGCGCGTCGTAGTCGATGTCTTCCTGGGCGTTCAGGCCGTAGCTGACCACGTTGAACCACTTGCCGCTCATGTTCAGGGCCATGCCGTGGGTCAGGTGGCCGCCTTCGGCCAGGCTCATGCCCATGATGGTGTCGCCCGGCTTGAGCACGGCGAAGTACACGCCCTGGTTGGCCTGCGAGCCCGAGTTGGGTTGCACGTTGGCGGCTTCGGCGCCGAACAGCTGCTTGACGCGGTCAATGGCCAGCTGCTCGACGACGTCGACGTACTCGCAACCGCCGTAGTAGCGCTTGCCGGGATAGCCCTCGGCGTACTTGTTGGTCAGCTGCGAACCCTGGGCGGCCATCACGGCCGGCGAGGTGTAGTTCTCGGAGGCGATCAGCTCGATGTGGTCTTCCTGGCGCTGGTTCTCCTGCTGGATGGCGGCAAAGACCTCGGGGTCGATCTGGTCGATCGTAAAACGGCTGCGTTCGAACATGGCGAAACTCGTCTGAAAAATAGGGAATCCGATTCACGCATCGGGGGTAGGGCGCGCGGGGAAGGCTAGCGGCGACCAGCACCGGCGGCTTCTAACCGTCGGTGCAGGGCGCACCCTGCTTCCCATTCGCTGCCCAGGCGAGCGGCAGGCGCAAGCAACTTCACGCCTAGGCGTGCTGAACGTTACGCGAACGCGTAATGAACGTCACGCCAGAGAACTTGCGCTTCCTCGTGGTAGTGCCCACTGACTTCGCCAGTCGCGCAAGATGGAATGGTTGCGCGCAGTGTAGCGCGAGGCGGGCGCCCGCCGCAAGCCGTCGGCCCCGCCAGGCAAGCGCTGGCAAGGGCTGGCCAGCAACTTGCTGTTGCAAAGTCGTCATGCGGGTTTACACGAAACCGCTATCGCTCTCCGTTACAATTGCGGCCATGACAAACTTTGTCTGGACCCTGCGGGTGTACTGGGAAGACACCGACGCGGGCGGCGTAGTGTTCTACGCCAACTACCTGAAGTTCTTCGAGCGCGCCCGCACCGAGTGGCTGCGTGCGCTCGGCATCGAGCAGCAATCGCTCGCCGACGAGGCGGGCGTGGTCTTTATCGTCCGCAGCACGGCAGTGGACTACAATGCGCCCGCCCGGCTGGATGACCAGCTCGAGATCCGCACGCGCATCGACCGGGTCGGCCCGGCGTCGGTCCAGTTCACCCAGGAAGCCTGGCGTGGCGAGCTGATGCTGGCCTCTGGCGCGATCCGTGTTGGGTGTGTCGATCGAAGCACTTTCCGTCCCGCCCCGATTCCCGACCCCGTTCTAGCTACCATCAAGTCCGCACGATGAATCCCGTGACCGTCACGCAAGACATGTCGATCGTAACGCTGGTGCTCCACGCCAGCCTGCTGGCACAGGCCGTCATGGCGCTGTTGCTCGTCATGTCGCTGTTTTCGTGGACCTATATCTTCCGCAAGCACCTGGCGCTGCGCTCGGCGCGCACCCAGACCGAGGGGTTCGAACGCGACTTCTGGGCCGGCGGCGACCTGCAGGCGCTATATAACAGTGCCGTCAACAACCGCCACAACACCGGCGCGCTGGAGCGGATCTTTGAATCCGGCATGGGCGAGTTCCTGAAGGCGCGCGAGCGCGGCAACGAAGCCGGCGCGCTGCTCGATGCGGCCCGGCGCGCGATGCGCGCGGCCTACCAGCGCGAGATGGATGTGCTGGAATCGCATCTGCCGTTCCTGGCGTCGGTGGGTTCGGTGAGCCCGTATATCGGCCTGTTCGGCACGGTCTGGGGGATCATGAACGCTTTCCGCGGCCTGTCGAATGTGCAGCAGGCGACGCTCGCATCGGTGGCCCCCGGTATTGCCGAGGCGCTGGTGGCGACCGCGATCGGCCTGTTCGCTGCCATTCCCGCTGTGATCGCCTACAACCGCTATGCCACGGAGATCGACCGCCTGGCGATCCGGTTCGAGAGCTTCATGGAAGAGTTCCTGAACATCCTGCAACGGCAGGCACGCTAACCGCACACGTATCGAATCTAATCCAGACGGTCCGGGCGCAAGCCCGGGCCGGCGTTTCCAGGAGTCCTGCAATGGCAGCCATTCAGCGCCGTGGCGGCTCGCGCCGCCGGGCCAGCGCCGACATCAATGTCGTGCCGTACATCGACGTCATGCTCGTGCTGCTGGTCATCTTCATGGTGGCGGCGCCGATCGTGAGCCCCGCCACCGTCGACCTGCCCACCGTGGCCAACGCCACGCCGCAGCAGAAGGCGCCGCCGATCGTAGTCACCGTGCACGAGAGTGGCCAGCTGACCGCGCGCGGCAAGGACAGCGCCGGCAATGCCTTCGAGCGCAAGCTCGACAAGCAGGGCCTGCTCGACTTCGTGCACCAGCGCCAGAACGAGAATCCCGACCAGCCGGTGGTGATTGCCGCCGACCGCGCGGTCAAGTATGAGGCGGTGCTGGACGTGATGTCGATCCTGAAAGCCGACGGCGTCAAGCGCGTCGGCCTGATGGTCAAGTCCAAGACCTCCTGACGCATTGAAGCGCCTATCTGATTGCCGTTGCGCCTGATGAAGACCGTCGCCGCCTATCCCTACCAGCCGGTCAAGGAGCGGGGAACCCTGCGTTCCTTCCTGTTCGCGCTCTTCATGCACATGCTGCTGGCTGTCGTGCTGTACTACGGCGTGCGCTTGCAGAGCAGCACCCCCGTCGGCGCCGAGGCCGAGCTGTGGGAAGAGATTCCGGCCGCCACCGCGCCCCCGCCGCCGGAGCCGGTGGTGCAGCCGCGCCCGGCCCCGCCGCTGCCCGAGGTGAAGAGCAAGGTCGAGGACGACGCCGACATCGCGCTGGAACGCCAGAAGCGCCGTGCCGAGGCGGCGGCGCGCGAAGAGGCCGAGCGCAAGCAGGCGGCTGCCCGCAAGGAAGCCGAGCGCAAAGAGGCGGAACGCAAGGAAGCCGCGCGCAAGGAAGCGGAGCAGCGCGAGGCCGAGCGCAAGGAAGCCCAGCGCAAGGACGACGCGAAGAAGAAGGCAGCGCAGCAGGAACAGCAGCGCAAGGAACAGGCCGAGCGCAAGGAAGCAGAACGCAAGGAAGCGGACGCCAGGGCCAAGGCCCAGGCGGACGCCAAGGCCAAGGCTGACGCCGAGAACAAGGCCAAGGCCAAGGCGGATGCCGACGCCAAGGCCAAGCGCGAGGCTGCGGCCAATGCCCAGCGCAAGAGCGAGCTGGCGCGCCTGCAGGCGCTGGCCGGCGGCTCCGGCGCGGGCGGCGGCGGCGTGGGCAGTACGGCCGGCGCGGGTGCCGGCGGCGGTGGCAAGGCGTCGCCGGGCTATGCCGACCGCGTGCGCCGCCGCGTCAAGCCGAATATCGTCTTTGGCGAGGACGTGCCGGGCAACCCGACCGCGGTGGTGTCGGTGCAGCTGGCGCCGGATGGTTCGCTGCTGTCGGCGCGGCTGTCCAAGTCCAGCGGCAACTCGGGCTGGGATAATGCCGTGCTGCGCGCGGTGGAACGTTCCGACCCGCTGCCGCGTGATGAGAACGGCAAGGCGCCGGCCAGCTTCACCATTACCTTCCGTCCGAAGGACTGAGTGGCCTGGGCGGCATGATTTGCAACATAATGCAACCTTCATGGCCGGGTCTTGGTCCCAGCGCTAGCATGACAGGTTGCCTGACGCGGCCGGCAGGGTGCGATACGCATGCAGACGGGGCATGCGCCACGCGCTGCAATGCCGCATTTGCCCGTGTTGCCGATTGCCTGCCGTGCCCGACGAAACTTGAAATCGACTGAGGAGCAGCATGCGAAAGCTTTGGGCCCCCAACTGGCTGTCCGCGAGGCGGCACAACGCAACCCAACCCGAATCCCAACGCGCCATCGGCCGGCATCCGCTGGCCGGCCGCCGCGCGCTGATGGCCTGGCTGGCCGCGGCGATGACGATGGCAGCCGGCGCCGCGCACGCGCAACTCAACGTTGAGATCTCCGGGGTCGGCTCCAGCCAGATCCCGGTTGCGACCGCCAACTTCCAGGGCGAGGCCCAGGCCCCGCAGAACCTGACCGCGATCATCCGCGCCGACCTGGCGCGCAGCGGGCGCTTGCGCAATGTCGATCCGGGCGGCGCCACGGTGGCGGAATCCGCCAATGTCGACCTGGGCAGCTGGAAGTCGCGCGGCGCCGATGCCTTCGTCGCCGGCAGCGTGACCCCGGCCGCCGGCGGCAAGTATGAGGTCCGCTTCCGCCTGTACGACACCGTCAAGGGCCAGAGCCTGGGCGGGCTGGCCTTTACCGTCAACCAGTCCCAGCTGCGCGTGACCGCGCACAAGATCGCCGACTACATCTATGAAAAGCTGCTCGGCGAGCGCGGCGTGTTTGCCACGCGCCTGTCCTACGTGTCGAAGGTCGGCGGCCGCTACCAGCTGCTGATTTCCGACTCCGATGGCCAGAACGCGCAGGTGGCGCTGACCAGCAACGAGCCGATCATCTCGCCGTCGTGGTCGCCGGACGGCGCGCGCGTGGCCTATGTTTCGTTCGAGGCCAAGAAGCCGGTGGTGTATGTGCACGACCTGGCCAGCGGCAAGCGCACCCTGGTGTCGAACCAGAAGGGCAACAACAGCGCGCCGTCGTGGTCGCCTGATGGCCGGCACCTGGCGCTGGCGCTGTCGCGAGACGGCAATACCCAGGTCTACCAGGTCAATGCCGACGGTTCCGGCATCCGCCGCCTCTCGCGCAGCAGCGCCATCGACACCGAGCCGCAGTATTCTCCGGACGGCAAGAGCATCTACTTCACCAGCGACCGCGGCGGTGCGCCGCAGGTCTACCGCATGCCCGCTTCCGGCGAGGAAGGTGGCGGTGCGCAACGTGTCACCTTCAAGGGCAGCTACAACGTCAGCCCGCGGGTTTCGCCGGACGGCAAGTACCTGGCGTACATCTCGCGCGCGGGCGGCTTCAAGCTGCAGCTGCAGGACCTGAGCAACGGCGACGTGACGTCGCTGACCGATACGGCCAACGACGAAGCGCCCAGCTTTGCCGCCAACGGCAAGTACATCCTCTATGCCACCCGCGTGGGCGGTCGCGCGGTGCTGGCGGCGGTTTCCACTGACGGGCGTACCCGGCAGGTTCTGTCCCTCCAGTCCGGCGATGTTCGCGAGCCGTCCTGGGGTCCTTTCATGCAATAACAGGAGTCATTCACCATGCCCCAACTGATGAGCAAAACCCTTGCCGTTGCCGCACTGCTGGCCCTTGGCGCCTGCAGTTCCGGCGTCAAGCTGGACGACACCGCCAAAGCCGGTGCCGGCGCGGGCACCGGTGCCGATCCGCGCGCAGTGACCCCGGTCACGGCCGCCGATCCGCTCAACGATCCGAACAGCCCGCTGGCCAAGCGCAGCGTGTACTTCGACTTCGACAGCTACACGGTCAAGTCCGACTACCAGGGCATGCTGGGCGAGCACGCCAAGTACCTGGGCTCGAACAAGGGCCGCAAGATCCTGATCCAGGGCAACACCGACGAACGCGGCACCAGCGAGTACAACCTGGCGCTGGGCCAGAAGCGCGCCGAAGCCGTGCGCCGCTCGCTGGCTTCGATGGGCGTGCCCGACGGCCAGATGGAAGCCGTCAGCCTGGGCAAGGAAAAGCCCAAGGCCACCGGCCATGATGAAGCCTCGTGGGCCGAAAACCGCCGCGCGGACATCAACTACTGATCTCTGATCTCTGATCTCTGGACTGCCTTTCATGAAAGCACGCGTTTCCACCCTGTTGTGGCTCGCCGCCGTCGCCGGCGGCGGCATGCTGCCGCTGTCGCAGGCGCATGCCGGAGTGTTCGATGATGACGAGGCGCGCAAGGCGGTCATCAGCCTGCGCGACCAGTTCAACGGTTTCCAGGCGACCGCGACGCAGCGCATCGAGCAGAACAGCCGCACCACGCTCGACATGCAGAACCAGCTCGAGGGCCTGCGCCAGGAAGTGGCGCGGCTGCGCGGCCAGAACGAAGTGCTGCAGAACACGGTGGACACGCTGCAGAAGCAGCAGAAGGACTACTACGCCGACCTGGACGCGCGCCTGAAGAAATTCGAGCCGCAGCAGGTTACGGTCGAAGGCCGCGAAGGCCTGTCGCAGCCGGGCGAAAAGCCCGAATACGATGCCGCGCTCAAGCAGTTCCAGGCGGGCGACTTCAAGAGCGCCGGGAGTTCGTTCTCGGCTTTCGTCAAGAAGTACCCGCAGAGCCCGTACGTGCCGCTGGCGCAGTACTGGCTCGGCAACTCGCTGTATGCGCAGCGCGACTACAAGGGCTCCACCTCGGTGCTGCAGACGATGATCAATAACAACCCGACGCATCCCAAGGTGCCGGACGCGATGATCGCGGTCGCCAACAACCAGCTCGAGTCCGGCCAGAAGGCGGCCGCGCGCAAGACGCTGGAGCAGGTGGTGGCCAAGTATCCGGGCACCGAAGGCGCTCAGGCGGCCAGCAACCGGCTGAAGACGTTGAAATAACACCGGAAGCGGCCGGCTTGCCCGGTCCTGTCTGCAAGGCCCGCTTCGGCGGGCCTTTTTCTTGGGTCGCGCTAAAATACCCGATTCGCCTGAATCTTTTGCGCGCCGAGGCGGCGCGCTTCCCATCATGACCAAACGCGCCATCGTCCTGCTGTCCGGCGGACTAGACTCCGCCACCGTACTCGCCATGGCCCGCGCCCAGGGCTTCGAGACCTATGCGCTGTCGATGCGCTATGGCCAGCGCCACTCCTCTGAGCTGGAAGCCGCCAGGCGCGTGGCGGCTGCGCTGGGCGCCACCCGCCACGAGATCATCGACCTGGACCTGCGCCGCTTCGGCGGCTCGGCGCTGACCGACGACGCGCTGGCGGTGCCGACCGACGGCGCTTCCGACGGCATCCCGGTCACCTACGTGCCGGCGCGCAACACCATCATGCTGTCGCTGGCGCTCGGCTGGGCCGAGGCCGTCGGCGGGCGCGACCTGTTCTTCGGCGCCAACGCGGTCGACTACTCCGGTTACCCGGACTGCCGCCCGGAATACGTTGCGGCCTATGAGACGCTGGCCAACCTCGCCACCAAGGCCGGGGTCGAGGGCGACCGCTTCCGCGTGCATGCGCCCATCATCGACATGACCAAGGGCGAGATCATCCGTGCCGGCATCGCGCTGGGGGTGGACTACAGCCTGACGGTGTCGTGCTACCAGGCCGACGACGACGGCCGCGCCTGCGGCGTGTGCGATTCGTGCCGCATCCGCCGGGCCGGCTTTGAAGCCGCCGGTGTGCCCGATCCCACCCGCTACCAGGCCGCTGCCTGATCACAAGCCGACGTCCACGCCCCTACATGCCTGAAATCGACCTCGCCGCGCTCTCGCGCACCGTGCTGCTGAGCACGTTCATCCTGACCTTCCTGTTTGGCGCCGTGCTGCAGCGCACGCACTTCTGCACCATGGGCGCGGTCTCTGACATCGTCAACATGGGCGACTGGAGCCGCATGCGCATGTGGGTGCTGGCGATCGGCGTGGCCATGATCGGCACCGGCGTGCTCGCCTGGACCGGCGCGATCGACCCTACCAAGACCATCTACACCGCCAGCAAGCTGGGCTGGCTGTCGGCGCTGGCCGGCGGGCTGATGTTCGGCTTCGGCATGGTGCTGGCGTCGGGCTGCGGCAGCAAGACGCTGGTGCGTATCGGCGCAGGCAACCTGAAGTCGCTGGTGGTCTTTGTCTTCCTGGGCCTGTCGGCCTACATGACGCTGCGCGGGCTGTTCGGCGTGGTGCGAGTGAATACCGTCGATGCGGTGGCGCTGACGCTGCCCACTACGCAAGACCTGCCGTCCATGCTGGCGCAGGGCACGGGGCTCGCGCGCGGCGCGCTGCAGCTGGGCCTGGGCCTGGCGCTGGGCGGCGTGCTGGTGCTGTGGGCGCTGGCGGGCCGCGGCTTCCGCTCGTTCGACAACCTGCTTGGCGGCATCGGCGTCGGGCTGATCATCGTGGCAATGTGGTATGTCTCGGGCCACCTCGGCTATGTAGCCGAAGACCCCAATACGCTTGAGGAACTGTTCGTCTCGACCAACAGCGGCCGCATGGAAAGCCTGAGCTTTGTCGCACCCTATGCCTACACGCTCGACTGGCTGATGATGTTCAGCGACAAGAGCAAGGTGGTGACGGTCGGCATCGTCAGCGTGTTCGGCGTGATCGCCGGCGCGGCGGCCTATGCCCTGGCCACGCGCACGTTCCGCTGGGAAGGCTTCGGCAATGCCGAGGACGTCGCCAACCATATGGTCGGCGGCATCCTGATGGGTGCGGGCGGCGTGACCGCGCTGGGCTGCACGGTCGGGCAGGGCCTGTCGGGTGTGTCGACCCTGGCGCTTGGCTCGTTTATCGCGCTGGCGGGTATCCTGGCCGGTGCAGTGCTGGCATTCCGCTACCAGATATGGCGTCTGGAGCGCATGGCCTGAGGAGCGTGCTTGACACATCGAGAACCGCATCCCTATAATCGCGGTTCTGTTTTTTCGGGTCGTTAGCTCAGTCGGTAGAGCAGCGGACTTTTAATCCGTTGGTCGCGTGTTCGAGTCACGCACGACCCACCAGTATTACGAGGGGCCTGTGGCGCAAGCCACAGGCCCTTTTTTGCGTCTGGCATGCCCCGCTAACGGGGGAGGCCTTTAACTAGTTCGAGGTAGAGACTTAGGCCTGCCTGCGCAGCACAATGGGCCAGCCGCGGCGTGTTGACCGCGGTCCATCAGAACGGCCGCGAGACACGGCCCACCAACAAGACCCTATGCGGCAAGCAGGCGTTTCCTTGCCGGCCAGCGGGCACGTGCTGCGCATTATCTGGCCGTTCGTACCGGTGGTCGTTGCGCTGGCGTTGTTCAGCATCGCCAGCCTGGACCTGTTGTCGGCCGCGCGCGCCTTTGTCGCGGGCGAGAGCCAGTGGTCCAGGGGCCAGAAGAATGCCGTGCTGCACCTGCTGCGCTACGGCGAGGATCGCGATCCGGCGGATTTCGAGGCATACCTGGAGTCGATCGCGATCCCGCTGGGCGACCACCGCGCGCGCCTGGAGCTCGACCGCGACGAGCCTGACCTGGAGCGCATCCATGAAGGGCTGCTTGCCGGCGGCAACCACCCCGAAGACATTGCGCGGATGGTGCGGCTCTACCGGAATTTCCGCCATATCCAGGAGGTCGATGCCGCGATCCGCGTGTGGGCCGCGGGCGACATCGAGATCTCTGCGCTGCACGAACAGGCACTGACCCTGCGCCGGCTGACCAGCCAGCCCGGCTGCGGGGATGAGTGCGTGGCGCCGGTGCTGCGCAATATTGTGCAGATCGACGCCAGGCTGACGCCGCTGGAGCGGGCCTTTTCGGGCCATCTGGGCCAGGCCTCGCGCCGCGTGACGCGGCTGCTGACCACCGGCAGCGCGGTGATGGCGGCCGCGCTGCTGATGTCGGCGATCCTGCTGTCGGTGGCGCCGCTGCGGCGCGAGCGCCGGCTGCGCGAGGCGCTGGCGCAGCGCGAAGAGCAGCTGCAGCTGGCGGTGGAGGGCAGCAACGACGGCCTGTGGGACTGGCATCTCGGCCGCGGCGAGCTGTACTTCTCGCCGCGCTGCGCGCAGATGCTGGGCTACCAGGACGCCGAACTGCCGCATGCGCGCGAAACCGTGCTGGGCCTGCTGCATCCTTCCGAGCTGGCAGCCTTCGAGGCCAAGCTGGCCCACCACCTGCGCAGCGGCGAGCCCTACGACGCCGAATTCCGCCTGCGCAACCGCGCCGGCGATTACCTGTGGGTGCGCGCCCGCGGCCGGCTGGTGCGCGGGGCGGGGCGCCGGCGCGCGCGCATGGCGGGGTCGCTCACGGATATTTCCGACCACAAGCGCTACGAGACCCAGCTCTTTGCCGAGAAGGAGCGCGCCCAGGTCACGCTGCAGGCCATCGGCGACGCGGTGGTGACAGCCGATGTGTGGGGGCGCGTGGAATCGCTCAATCCCGCGGCCGAGGCCCTGACCGGCTGGCGCGAAGCCGACGCCCGCGGCCTGCCGCTGAGCAGCGTGTGCGTGCTGCGTGACGAGGAAAGCCTGGCGCCGCTGCCCGATATTGTCACGCTGGCGTTGCGGCAGCGCTGGCGCAGCCGGTCGGCGCAGCTGGTGCAGCGCGATGTGTCCGGGCTGCCCGGACAGGCGCTGGCGGTCAAGCCATCGGTGGCGCTGATCCGCGACCGTGCCGCGCAGGCCATCGGCGTGGTGGTGGTGCTGCACGATATCAGCCAGGAACGCGCCCATGCGGCGCGGCTCGCGTACGAGGCCAGCCACGATGCGCTGACCGGCCTGGTCAACCGCGCCGAGTTCGAGCGCCGGCTGGACGCGGCGATCACGCGGGCACGGGTGCAGGGCACTACCCATACGCTGATGTACCTGGACCTGGACCAGTTCAAGGTGGTCAACGACACTTGCGGCCATGCCGCCGGCGACGAACTGATCCGGCAGATGGCTGAGGTCATGCGCAGCCAGCTGCGCCTCAGCGACACGCTGGCCCGGCTGGGCGGCGACGAGTTCGGCGTGCTGCTGGAGCAATGCGGCCACGCCGACGGCGAACGCGTGGCCGAGGCCTTGCGCCACGCCATTGCCTGTTTCCGCTTTGCGCATCGCCAGCGCACCTTCACGCTGGGTGTCAGCATCGGCCTGGTGACGCTGGATCGCCAGACCGTCAACGTCGCCGAGGCGCTGAGCGCGGCCGACGCGGCCTGCTATGTGGCCAAGGAGGGCGGGCGCAACCGTGTGCAGGTCTACCATCCGCTGGACAGCGTGGTGCAGGCGCGCCACGGCGAGATGGAGTGGGTCAGCCGCGTGCATGCGGCGCTGGCGGCTGGCCGCTTCTGCCTGTACTCGCAGGAGATCGTGCCGGCGCACGATGGCGCACTGCCGCAGACGGGCCGTCATGTGGAACTGCTGCTGCGCATGGTCGATGAACGCGGCCGGCTGGTGCCGCCGATGGCCTTCGTGCCGGCCTGCGAGCGCTACAACCTGATGCCGATGATCGACCGCTGGGTGGTCGAGACCGCGTTTGGCACCCTGGCGGGACGGCAGGCGGAGATTGCCACCTGCGCGATCAACCTGTCAGGCTCGTCGCTGGCGGACCTCCAGTTTCCCGATTTCGTGCGCGAGCAGGCGCAGCGCTTCGGCATCGCGCTGGACGGCATCTGCTTCGAGATCACGGAAACCGCGGCGATCTCCAACCTGGCACAGGCCGGCGCGTTCATCCTGCAGTTGCAGCAGCTGGGCTGCAAGTTTGCGCTGGATGACTTCGGCGCGGGCATGTCGTCGTTCACCTATCTCAAGCACCTGCCGGCGGCCTACCTGAAGATCGACGGCAGCTTCGTGCGCGACATGCTGGCCGACCCGGTCAACCTGGTGATGGTGGAGGTGATCCAGCGCATCGGCCACGCCATGGGCAAGCAGACCATTGCGGAATTCGTTGAGGGCGAGGCCATGCTCGAACGGCTGCGCGAGCTGGGCGTGGACCTGGTGCAGGGCTACCACATTGCTTCGCCGGTGCCGTTTGCCCCGGCGGATCCCAAGGCCGGTGACCGGCCGGCGCTGGCGCTGGCGGGCTGAGCCGCCAGGCGCGGCGGCGGGTCAGGGAACGAGCGGATCGCGGAAGCCGGTATCGGCGCCGGGCGGGGTGCCGGCCGGCGCAGGCGTCGGCGCGGTTGCCGGTGGCACGGCCTGGTGCCTGGCCTCGCGCCAGGTGTTGTACACCCAGTAGGCGGCGCCGGCTGCCAGGCCGACCTTGGACAGCTTCCAGGTCCAGCGCAGCACCGGCGTGCGCTTGACCAGCGGCAGCGCCAGCGTCAATACGGTGCTCAGCAGCGGGTAGTCCTTGGTCATGCCGACCACTTTCATCCACGACCCCGGACGGGCGATGCGCGGCAGCCAATGGCCAATAGTGCCCAGGCGGTGCGCGCCACCCCGCACCTCATGCAGGGCCTGCAGGCAGTCGTAGCGTTCCAGCGCGGCGCGGGTCAGCAGCAGTTCCTTGCGCACCGCCAGCGGCAGGCGCACCTCTTGCGTGAACCGGGCCCGCCGCGGGTGATCGCGGCGGTCGTGTCCGGTAGTGCTGTGGTCGGGTTCCAGGGGGCTCATCGGCGCAGGATCTCCCGGTCTTTGTCGATTTCGGCGAGCGTGGCCTCCAGCATCGGCGGGGCGTTGCGCACCAGGTTGCGTGCGTACGCGAGGCAAATCGCGCACAGCACCAGATAAAGGACCGTCAGTGCGCCCAGTGCCTGCCAGCGGTAGGTGTCCCAGAACAGGATGGCGATCAGCCCGGTCAGGGTGACCAGCCCGATGCCAAAGAACACCAGGCCGAAGCAGGCCAGCAGCGCGACCTTCATCAGGCGCGTGCGTTCCTCGGCAAGCTCCACGCTGGCGAGTTCGAGGCGGGTCTGGATCATTGCCACCAGCGAGCCGGCCAGGTTGCGCACGGATTCGAGGAACTTGGGGGAAGGGGGGGATTCGCTCATGCGGCTCCGGCGTGAAAGAGCGGCGCGACGGCGAGGCCGTACGCGCCTTTCCAGCAGGCGGGGCCGGGTTTGGCGCCATGGCGTGCCGCCAGCCCCGGCCACTGGCAACCCGATGACCGGGTTGCCGCTCAGGCGCGGCACCAGCATGCCGCGCCGGGTTGGAATCGCTTACTTGCGGTTCAGCAGCAGACCGATCAGCAGGCCTACGCCGGCCGCCACGCCCACGGCGCGCCACGGGTGGTCATGCACGTAGTCGTCGGTGGCGCGTGCCGCGGCCTTGCTCTTGGTCACGACGGCGTCTTGCAGGTCCTGGGCCTTTTCCTTGGCTTGCTTGAGCAGGCCCATGCCACGCTCGCGCAGTTCGGCGGCCTTTTCCCCGGTGGTCGAGGCGGCTTGCTTCAGCAGTTCCTCGGCGTCGGACAGAACGGTCTTGACATCGCTCATCAGTTTCTCCTGTTTGCGGGCGGTTGGTTCGGTTTGTGCGGATTCTGACATTTTCTACGCTCCGAGGCTAACGGCATTTGTCGGTCTGATACTTAGCATATGTGGCGGGCGGCGGTGGTTTCAAGGCTACACGCCAGCAAGCGCGACTCTGCAGTGCCTGGTATCGCAAGCATGCCGGAAAGCACGCGTGATCAATGTCACAAAATGTCTTTATGACTTCGAGTGATTTTGTAGTGACTTTATATTCGTTTGGGTTGGATATCAATCCGGATACTCTGGTTCCACCCCGAAATCAGGAGAACAGAACATGGCTTTGCGTCTTGGCGATATCGCCCCGGACTTCGAGCAGGATTCGAGCGAAGGCCGCATCCGCTTCCATGCGTGGCTTGGCGACAGCTGGGGCGTGCTGTTCTCGCACCCGGCCGACTACACCCCGGTGTGCACCACCGAGCTGGGCCTGACCGCGAAGCTGAAGGATGAATTCGCACGCCGCGGCGTCAAGGCGATCGCGTTGTCGGTGGACAACGTGGACTCGCACCGCGGCTGGATCCAGGATATCAACGAGACTCAGTCGACCACGGTCAACTTCCCGATCCTGGCCGATGGCGACCGCAAGGTGTCGCAACTCTACGACATGATCCACCCGAACGCGAACGAGACCCTGACGGTGCGCTCGCTGTTCATCATCGACCCGAAGAAGAAGGTGCGGCTGATCATCACCTATCCGGCCAGCACCGGGCGCAATTTCAACGAGATCCTGCGCGTGATCGACTCGCTGCAGCTGACCGACAACCACAGCGTGGCCACGCCGGGCAACTGGCAGGACGGCGACGACGTGGTGATCGTGCCCTCGCTGAAGGACGAGGCGGTGATCCGCGAGAAATTCCCCAAGGGCTACCAGGCGGTGCGTCCGTACCTGCGCCTGACGCCCCAACCCAACAAATGAACGCGGCCCCGCGTGAAGGCGGGGCCGGCGTGCAGGACAGGTGTTTTATCGACGGGGGCAGCCTCGTCGTCTCCTTGGTAGTGTGCTTGGCCCGGCCTTACAGCCGGGCCTTTTTACTGCGGAGAGCCTGTGCGCAAGTCGCGGATGACGATCAGAAGAAGGCCTGCAGGCCGGTCTGGGCGCGGCCCAGGATCAGCGCGTGGATGTCGTGGGTGCCTTCATAGGTGTTGACCACCTCCAGGTTCACCACGTGGCGGATCACGCCGAACTCATCCGAGATGCCGTTGCCGCCCAGCATGTCGCGCGCCACGCGGGCGATGTCGAGCGACTTGCCGCACGAGTTGCGCTTCATGATCGAGGTGATTTCCACCGCGGCGGTGCCTTCGTCCTTCATGCGGCCCAGGCGCAGGCAGCCTTGCAGGCCGAGCGTGATCTCGGTCTGCATGTCGGCCAGCTTCTTCTGCACCAGCTGCGTGGCGGCCAGCGGGCGGCCGAACTGCTTGCGGTCCAGGGTGTACTGGCGCGCGGTGTGCCAGCAGAATTCGGCGGCGCCCAGCGCGCCCCAGGCGATGCCGTAGCGGGCCGAGTTCAGGCACGTGAACGGGCCCTTCAGGCCGCTCACGCCCGGCATGATGTTCTCTTCCGGCACGAACACCTGGTCCAGCACGATTTCGCCGGTGATCGAGGTGCGCAGGCCGACCTTGCCGTGGATGGCAGGTGCCGACAGGCCCTTCCAGCCCTTTTCGAGGATAAAGCCGCGGATCGCTTCCTTGCCGTCGTCGCCTTGCAGCTTGGCCCAGACCACGAACACGTCGGCGATCGGCGAGTTGGTGATCCACATCTTGGCGCCGGTCAGCTCATAGCCGCCGTCGACCTTCTTGGCGCGAGTGACCATCGAGCCCGGGTCGGAGCCGTGGTTCGGCTCGGTCAGGCCGAAGCAGCCGATCCATTCGCCGGTGGCCAGCTTGGGCAGGTACTTCTGCTTCTGCGCTTCGGTGCCGAATTCAAAGATCGGCACCATCACCAGCGACGACTGCACGCTCATCATCGAGCGGTAGCCCGAATCGACGCGCTCGACTTCACGCGCGATCAGGCCGTAGCTGACGTAGTTCAGGCCCGGGCCGCCGTATTGCTCCGGGATGGTGGGGCCGAGCAGGCCCAGTTCGCCCATCTCGCGGAAGATCTCCACGTCGGTCTTCTCGTTGCGGAACGACTGCAGCACGCGCGGCATCAGCTTGTCCTGGCAGTACGCCGCGGCGGCGTCGCGCACCATGCGCTCGTCGGCGGTCAGTTGCTGGTCCAGCAGCAGGGGGTCGGCCCAGTGGAATTCGGCGTTGGCAGCCATGCAGGTCTCCTTCGGTAGCGCGGGGGAAGCATCGGGGGCGGGGCGAATGGTCGCTTGCCGCACCGGCGCTTCCGGGAATCATGACGGGTTCGGTGATCTTCGCGGAGGGTTTTTATGGTTCCGCATTGCGGAACTGTGTTCCGTTGAATTAGTATATCGCAATGGTTTTGCCGTGCAACAGGCAAAACCCCCCGACACCCATGCCTTTGTGCGATGAGCGGACAACCGCCGACCTGAGAGGAGCCGCCTTGACCAGTCCGCCACTTTCTCCCGATGCCACGCCGCCCGCGCCGGTGCGCGACAGCGATCCCAACTTCGTCACCGCGCTGGCGCGCGGGCTGGAGCTGATGCGCTGCTTCCGCACCGGCGAGGCAATGCTCGGCAACCAGGACTTCGTGCGCCGCACCGGCTTCCCCAAGGCCACGGTGAGCCGGCTGGCCGGCACGCTGGTGCAGCTCGGTTACCTGCGCTATGACGAAAGCCTGGGCAAGTACGCGCTGGATGCCGGCGTGCTGGCGCTGGGCTATGCCTACCTGTCGGCGTCGGACGTGGTGTCGCTGGCGCGGCCGCATATGTTGGCGTTCGCGCAGTCATACGGGGTCTCGGTCTCGCTGGGCAAGCGCGAGCGCATGGAAGTGATCTACCTGGAATCGATCCGCAACGATGCGGGCGTGATGCTGGGGCTGGGCGTGGGCTCGCGGCTGTCGCTGGTGTCCAGTTCGATGGGGCGGGCATACCTGGCCGCGCTGCCGGCGGCGCGGCGCGAGCGGGTCATGGCTGAGTTCAGCCAGGCTTTTCCGGAGCAGTGGAAGCAGCAGGAGACGGCCACGCGCGCGGCCCTGGCCGAGGCGCAGCAGCGCGGCTATGCGGCGTCGTTCCGCGACTGGCATCCGGCCATCCATGCGTGTGCGGTGGCGTTCCGGCCGGTGGGGGAGAAGGAGCTGCACATGCTGAGTTGCAGTGCCTCCTATGGGGCGGTGGATGAGTCGGTGTTCCACCAGACGCTGGCGCCGGCGTTGCGGGCGCTGGCGGCAAGGTTGTCGGACCCGGCGGGGTGACGGCCAGGTCCGACGCGCGCAGGCGTTACAGGTCCGTGCGCAGCTTCCACAGTTCCGGGAACAGCACCACGTCCAGCATCTTGCGCAGGTAGCTGACGCCCTCGGTGCCGCCGGTGCCGCGCTTGAAGCCGATCACGCGTTCGACCGTGGTCACATGGCGGAAGCGCCACTGGCGGAACGAATCCTCCAGGTCCACGAACTTCTCGCCGAGCTCGTACAGTTCCCAGTGCGCCGACGGATTGCGATAGATCTCCAGCCACGCCGCCTCGACCGAGGCGTTGTACGCAGTCGGCTGGGTCCAGTCGCGCTCCACGCAATCCGCATCGACCGCAAAACCACGCCGCGCCATCAGCCGGATCGCCTCGTCATAAAGCGACGGCGTCTTCAGCGCGGTCTCCACCAAGGCCAGGTGCTCCGGCCGGTGCGCATGCGGTTTCAGCATGGCCGCGTTCTTGTTGCCGAGAATGAACTCGATCTCGCGATACTGGAACGACTGGAAGCCCGACGACATCCCCAGGTAAGGCCGCATCGCGGAATACTCCGGCGGCGTCATCGTCGCCAGCACGTTCCACGCCTGCACCAGCTGGTCCATGATGCGCGACACCCGCGTCAGCATCTTGAACGCCGGCGGCAGGCTGTCGGCCTTGACCGACTCGCGCGCGGCGCGCAGCTCGTGCAGCATCAGCTTCATCCACAGCTCGGTGGTCTGGTGCTGCACGATAAACAGCATCTCGTTGTGGTCCGGCGACAGCGGATGCTGCGCGCTCAGGATCTGGTCCAGGCCGAGATAGTCGCCATAGCTCATGTCCTTGGCGAAGTCCATCTGCGCGCCGTGCCAGCCCTCGCCCTGTGCTTTCGTGCCTGCCTCGCTGGCAGCGCCGGAGAAGGGGCATCCCTTGAATTCACTCATGATGCGCTCCCGATCAGGTCACCTGGCCGCGCGTCTGGAAGCGCGCGTCGCGATAGGCGCCGCTGTCCAGCACGTCGCGCAGGATTTCCACAGCATCCCACACCTCGGCGAAGCTGGTGTACAGCGGCGTGAAGCCGAAGCGGGCGATGCGCGGCTCGCGGTAATCGCCGATCACGCCGCGCTCGATCAGGGCCTGCACCAGCGCATAGCCGTCCGGGTGCTCCAGGCTGACCTGGCTGCCGCGGCGCGCGTGCTTGCGCGGCGTGACCAGCGTCAGCGGGTGGTGGCCGCAGCGCGCCTCCACCAGTTCGATGAACAGGTCGGTCAGCAGCAGTGACTTGGCGCGCAGCACCTGCACATTGGTCTGGGCGAAGATGTCCAGGCCGCATTCGACCATCGCCAGCGAGGTCACAGGCTGCGTGCCGCACAGGAAGCGGCGCACGCCTTCCACCGGGCGATACTGCGGATCCATCGCGAACGGCGCGGCATGGCCCCACCAACCCGACAGCGGCTGCCAGAAGGCATCGCGCAGCGCCGGCGCGACCCACACGAAGGCGGGCGAACCCGGGCCGCCGTTCAGGTACTTGTAGGTGCAGCCGATGGCGTAGTCGGCCCCGGCCGCCTTCAGGTTGACCGGCACCGCGCCGGCGGAGTGGCACAGGTCCCACACCGTGAGCGCGCCGCGGGCGTGGGCGAGTTCGGTCAGCGAGGCCATGTCCAGCATCTCGCCGGTCTTGTAGTTGACGTGCGTGAGCATCAGCACGGCGGTGTCGGCGCCGACGGCGGCGTCGATCTCGGCCGGCGAATTGACCAGGCGCAGCGAATAGCCCTGCTGCAGCAGGTCGGCCAGGCCTTGCGCGATGTACAGGTCGGTGGGGAAGTTGCTGGCCTCCGACACGATCACCTTGCGCGCCGGGTCGCGTGTCTGCTGCACGCGCAGCGCCGCGGCCAGCACCTTGAACAGGTTGATCGAAGTGGTATCGGTCACCACCACCTCATCCTGGCCGGCGCCGACCAGCGGGGCCAGCTTGTTGCCCAGCCGCTGCGGCAGCTCGAACCAGCCGGCGGTGTTCCAGCTGCGGATCAGGCCCTCGCCCCATTCCTCGGCCACCACCTGGGCGGCGCGAGCGGCGGCGGCGCGCGGGCGCGCGCCCAGCGAGTTGCCGTCGAGGTAGATCACGCCCTCGGGCAGAGCGAACTGGTCGCGCAGCGGGCGCAGCGGGTCTTGCTGGTCGAGCCGGATACAGTGCTCGCGGTCAAATGTCGTCATGTCGTGGGATTGGCCAGGGGTTGTTCGGGAATGATTCAGTCGAGGCTGCGCAGCACCGCGCGCACCGGGCTGGCGTCGAGCCCGGCAAAGCGCAGCGGCAGCGCGATCAGTTCGTAGTCGCCGGCATCGACCTCATCCAGCACGATGCCTTCCAGGATGGCGAGCCCGTGCCTGCGCACGGCGTTGTGCGCGTCCATGGTCTTGGATTCCTGCGGGTCCAGCGACGGTGTGTCGATGCCCACCAGCTGCACGCCGTGCGCGGCCAGCAGCGCGATGGTCTCGGCCGCGACTGCGCAGAAGTGCGGGTCCCACTGCGCCAGCGGCGCCTGCCGGTAGGTGCGCAGCAGCACGCGCGGCGGCAGGCCGGCCAGCGCGTGTTCGATATGGCGCGGCTCGACCACCGGCGAGGCGCCGATGCAATGGATCACGCGGCAGGTGCCGAGGTAGGGCGTGAGCGGCACGGCGCCGATCGGCGCGCCGTCGGCGGCGTAGTGCAGCGGTGCGTCGGCGTGCGCGCCAGTGTGCGGCGACAGCGTGATGCGGCCGACATTCACCGGGCAGTGCTCGTCCATCTGCCAGGCCGGCTGCTGCTGGAACGGCGTGTCGCCGGGCCAGACCGGGGTGGCGGGGGAGAGCGGCGGGCTGATGTCCCACAGCCGGCGCGGGTCTTGATTGGGGGCGGTCATAAGGGTGCGCGGCGCCGTTGCAA
>NZ_JBYTAH010000021.1:0-90779 GCF_058787975.1 Cupriavidus sp. FW305-26 | reverse complement strand
GTGCTGCACTGGGCGGGGGCCTTGTCTTCGGACATTTGCGGGCCTTCTGTGGGAACCCCGGCACGGTTGGGGACGGTGCCTGGGATGCAGGAAGGCTGCAAGTTCAGTGCCGGGGATGGCCGTGGCGATGGGCCTGAGGAAAGCCGGGGGAAGCCATGGCTGGAAAGTCAAAACTCCACGGCGTTTGTAGAAATTGCGCTGGCGCGTCCCATGCGCCGCCAAATAAAAAACGGCGCCCGAAGGCGCCGCCTGGTGATGCCGTCTGCCGTCAGGCTCAGCCCTTCAGCACACTCCCGATGGCCTTGGCCACGATCCCCACATTGCGCTCGTTCAGCCCGGCCACGCACATGCGGCCCGAGCGCAGCAGGTACACGCCATGCTGCTCGCGCAGGCGCTCGGCCTGGTCGGCGGTGAGGCCGGTGTAGGTGAACATGCCGCGCTGGGTCAGGTAGCGCGACAGGGCCTCGCCGCTGACATGGTCGCGCAGGTTGTGATGGATCGCCTCGCGCATGCGCGCGATGCGGCCGCACATCTGGGCCAGTTCTTCTTCCCACAGCTGGCGCAGCTCGGGCGTGGTCAGCACCTTGGACACCACGCGTGCGCCGTGCGTGGGCGGGTTGCTGTAGTTGGCGCGCACCGCGCCGGTCAGCTGGCCCAGCACGTTGGTGGCTTCGCCGGCGGTGTTGCAGAACACGCTCAGGCCGCCGCAGCGCTCGCCGTACAGCGAGAAGTTCTTCGAGAACGAGTTGGCCACCAGGCAGGGCACGTCCTGCGCCACCAGCTCGCGGATGGCGAAGGCGTCGTCTTCCAGGCCGGCGCCGAAGCCCTGGTAGGCCATGTCGACGAACGGCAGCAGCTGGTTGGCCTTGAGCAGCGCGATCAGCTGGCGCCACTGGTCCTGGTTCAGGTCCACGCCGGTCGGGTTGTGGCAGCAGGCGTGCAGCAGCACGATGCTGCCCGCGGGGATGGTACGCAGCGCGTCCATCATCGCGTCGAACTTCAGGCCGCCGGTGGCGTCGTCATAGTACGGGTAGGTATTGACGGTGAAGCCGGCGCGCTCGAACACCACGCGGTGGTTTTCCCAGCTGGGATCGCTGATCCACACCTGCGCCTGCGGGTAGTAGCGCTTGAGGAAATCGGCGCCCACGCGCAGCGCGCCCGAGCCGCCCAGCGTCTGCAGCGTGGCGATGCGGCCGGCGGCGCGCGCCGGCGAGTTTTCGCCGAACACCAGCGCCTGCACCGCGTTGCGGTAGGCCACTAGGCCCGACATCGGCAGGTAGGGGCGCGGGCCCATGTCGGCCAGCAGCGCGGCTTCGGCCTTGGCCACGGCCTGCATCACCGGCAGGCGGCCCTCGTCGTCAAAGTAGATGCCGATGCTCAGGTTGACCTTGTCGGTACGCGGGTCGCGCTGGAAGTCCTCGTTGAGCGAGAGGATCGGATCGCCGGGAAATGCCTCGATGTGTGCAAACATGGGATGCGATGGAATTGGGTCGGGGGGCAGCTGCCGCGGCGCAGGGGGCGTCGCGCAGCCTGAATTCTAACCGGCGGCGCCCGCAGTCTGCAGGCGCCGCCTTGCCGCTTCAGCGCAGTTGCTGGGCGGCGATGCCGCTTTGCAGCGCGGCGGCCGCGTTCTTCTGGCGCACCAGGTAGCTCACGCCGAGCACCACCAGCCACACCGGGATCAGGTAGACCGAGAGGCGCAGGCCAGGCGTCAGGTACATCACCACCAGGATGCCGGCCAGGAACACCAGGCACAGGTAGTTGGTGAGCGGATAGCCCCAGCTCTGGAACTTCGTGGCCTGGCCGGCGCGGCGCTTGTCGGCGCGGAACTTCAGGTGGATCAGGCTGATCATCGCCCAGTTGATGATGAGCGCCGACACCACCAGGCCCATCAGCATCTCAAAGGCCTTGCCGGGCATGAAGTAGTTGATCACCACGCAGGCCGCGGTGGCCACGGCCGAGAACGCCAGCGCCGTCAGCGGAATGCCGCGCTGGTTGACCTTGAGCAGCGCCTTGGGGGCGTTGCCCTGCTGGGCCAGGCCGTACAGCATGCGGCTGTTGCAGTACACGCCGCTGTTGTAGACCGACAGCGCCGCGGTCAGCACCACCACGTTCAGCACGTTCGCCACCCAGTTGCTGTTCAGCGCGTGGAAGATCAGCACGAACGGGCTGCCGCCGGTGACCACGTTCTCCCACGGGTACAGCGACAGCAGCACCGCCAGCGCGCCCACGTAGAAGATCAGGATGCGGTAGATCACCTGGTTGGTGGCCTTGGGGATGGTCTTCTCGGGCGAATCCGCCTCGGCCGCGGTGATGCCCACCAGCTCCAGCCCGCCGAACGAGAACATGATCACGGCCATGGCCATTACCAGGCCGCCCATGCCGTTGGGGAAGAAGCCGCCGTGCTGCCACAGGTTGGCCACGCTCGCTTGCGGGCCGGCATTGCCGGACAGCAGCAGGTAGCCGCCGAAGCCGATCATGCCGATGATGGCCGCGACCTTGATGATCGAGAACCAGAACTCCATCTCGCCGAAGGACTTCACGCTCGACAGGTTGATCAGGTTGATGATCACGAAGAAGGCCAGCGCCGAGACCCAGGTCGGGATCTCGGGCCACCAGTACTGCACGTAGATGCCAACGGCCGAAAGCTCGGCCATGCTCACCAGGATGTACAGCACCCAGTAGTTCCAGCCCGACAGGAAGCCGGCGAAGTGGCCGCAGTATTTGTCGGCGAAGTAGCTGAACGAGCCGGCGACGGGCTCGTCCACAACCATCTCGCCCAGCTGGCGCATGATGAAGAACGCCACGATGCCGGCGATCGCGTAGCCCAGCAGGACCGAGGGCCCCGCCATCTTGATGGTCTGGGCGATGCCCAGGAAAAGGCCGGTGCCGATGGCGCCACCCAGCGCGATCAGCTGGATATGCCGGTTCTTCAGGCCGCGCTTGAGCGTGCCGTCATTGCTGCTTGCATGCATTCAGTTGTTTCCTCTACCCATTCTCATGGAATGCGGGCCCGCGCCTCTGGCTATTGTCGAGTCGGACGCTTGGGCCTGGGGGACGTCACCGCCCGCGCGGCAGGGTCACTGCCGCGAAGGAGGTGTGCGCGTTTCCGGAACCGGCCGGAGCCGGTCAGGGAAGATCGATGCCGGTCAGGCCTCGACCTTGAGCGTGCCGCGTTCGATCTGGTCGCGTTCCAGCGACTCGAACAGGGCCTTGAAGTTGCCTTCGCCGAAGCCTTCGTCGCCGCGGCGCTGGATGAACTCGAAGAACACCGGGCCGAGCGCGGTCTTGGAGAAGATCTGCAGCAGCAGGCGGGGCTTGCCGCCTTCGGTGGTGCCGTCCAGCAGGATGCCGCGCGACTTCAGTTGCTCCACAGGCTGGCCGTGGCCGGGCAGGCGCGTGTCCAGTGCTTCGTAGTAGTAGTCGTTCGGCGCAGTCATCAGCGGCACGCCTGCCAGTTGCAGGCGGTCGATGACCTCGATCAGGTTGTCGGTCAGGAAGGCGATGTGCTGGATGCCCTCGCCGTTGAAGGCCATCAGGAACTCTTCGATCTGGCCGGCGCCCTTGGACGATTCCTCGTTCAGCGGGATGCGGATTTTACCATCCGGCGCAGTCATGGCCTTGGAGGTCAGGCCGGTGTACTCACCCTGGATGTCGAAGTAACGGATTTCGCGGAAGTTGAACAGTTTTTCGTAGAAATTGGCCCAGTAAGCCATACGGCCACGGTAGACGTTGTGAGTCAGGTGGTCGATCAGCTTGAGGCCGTGGCCGACCGGGTGGCGGTCGACGCCTTCGATGAATTCGAAGTCGATGTCATAGATCGACTTGCCTTCCTCGAAACGGTCGATCAGGTACAGCGGCGCGCCGCCGATGCCCTTGATCGCGGGCAGGCGCAGCTCCATCGGGCCGGTCGGGATCTCGACCGGCTGGGCGCCCAGTTCCAGTGCACGGGCGTAGGCCTTGTGCGAATCCTTGACGCGGAAAGCCATGCCGCAGGCGCTCGGGCCGTGCTCGGCGGCAAAGTAGGCGGCGTGGCTGTGCGGCTCGCGGTTGACAATGAAGTTCACTTCGCCCTGGCGGTACAGCACCACGTCCTTGGAGCGGTGCTTTGCCACCAGCGTGAAGCCCATCTGCTCGAACAGGGGCTCAAGCACGTTTGGGGTGGGCGAGGCGAATTCCACGAATTCGAAGCCCATCAACTGCATCGGGTTGTCAAACAGGTCGGCCATGGCTTTCTCACTAAAGGGGCGGGAAATAATATTGTGGCTGCGGCACTTGGCAACGAGGTCGCGCCGGAGTCAGTCGGCTCGGCGGAAACCTGTTGCAGGACAGGCCTGTAGTGCGCTTGCTTGGGATGCAGTGTATATTCCTGACGGCAAAATTGGATTTCGTAAAACAGGCAGGGAAACCCTAGATTATGAAATTCGATTGCGTGAATCTCTGATGTGAGGAAATCAAAGTGCAATCGATCGAGCTGGACCGTACCGATCGCCGCTTGCTGGGGGTTTTGCAGGAGCAGGGGCGGGCCTCCAACCTGGAGCTGGCAGAGGCCATCGCGCTGTCGCCGGCGCAGACTTTGCGGCGCCACCGCCGCCTGGAAGAGGCCGGGCTGGTCAAACGCTATGAGGCGCGGCTGGACGCGGCGGCGCTGGGCTTTGGCGTGGTGGCCTTTATCCATGTGACGATGGAGCGCGGGCATATCCGCGACCTGTCCAACTTCAAGCGCCTGGTGGCGGAACTGGCGCAGATCCAGGAATGCTTCTCGGTGACCGGGGATATCGACTACGTGCTCAAGGTGGTCGCAAAGGACCTGAAGTCGCTGTCTGACTTCCTGCTTGATACGCTGATGCGTATCCCGGGTGTCAGCGGCGTGAAGTCCAGCGTGTGCCTGGACGAGATCAAGTGCACCAGCGCGGTGCCGCTGGAGGCCTGAACCCGAAGGGAAGGCTGCTGCCGGGCCGCAGGGCTAGGCGTGGTCGACGCCGCGTGGTTATTCCACGCAAGGAGGCCGCAACAACGCCCTGCCGCCCGGCAGCAGCCTTCGCGCCCCTTTTTCATTCTGAAACGGGTTCTTAATCTTCCGGCTGGTCGAGGCGGTCGCACTGTACGTTCATTGCCCGGCACACCGCGCACCATGATGGCCGCGAGCCGGGCTTGACGCCGCAGTGGGCGGCCTCGTCACGCGTGCCGGCCTGGCTGTCGGGCGCGCTGACCCGCACTGGCACGGCTATCTCGCGCACCCGGTGGCCACTGGCGCAGGCTTGTGCCACCGCCGCATCCAGCGCCTGCAGGCCAACCGGCTTGACGATCACGGCATTCATGCCCGCCGCCAGCGCCGCGGCATGGTCCACCGCGACGGCGCTTGCGGTGCAACCGATCACCGGCACGCTGCCGCGCGCATCCTTGCGTGCGCGCACCGCCCGTGCGAATGCCATGCCGTCCATGACCGGCATGGCGCAGTCGCACAAGATCACGTCGAAGCTGGACCGGTCCAGCATGGCCAGCCCTTCGCGGCCATCACAGGCGGTGCTCACGCGGTGGCCCAGGTGCTCCAGCTGGCGCTGCAGCAGCAGCCGGTTGGGCGCATGGTCGTCGATCACCAGGACGTTGACCCGGCGCCGTGCGCAGCCCGCCATGGGCGGCGGCACCGGCTCGGGCAGTTCCGTGGCGACGGCAAGCGCCAACGGCAGCGTCACCATGACGCGCGTGCCCTGGCCCGGCTGGCTGGACAGCGAGATCTGGCCTCCCATCGCGCTGGCCAGGCGCTGGCAGATTGCCAGCCCCAGCCCGGTGCCGCCGGCATGGGGCCGGGTGCGGTCATGCACCTGTTCGAAGGGTTCGAACATGCGCGCCTGCGCGCCGGCGGGTATCCCGATGCCGGTGTCGGAGACGGTCAGCATGACCTGCTGCACGCCGTCGCGAGGCGCCAGGGCGTCAAGCCTGACGTGGATCGTGCCGCTGTCGGTGAAGCGCACCGCGTTGGACACCAGGTTGGCCAGGATCTGACGGAAACGCAGCGCATCGACCTGGTGCAGCGGCGCAACGGCGACGCCGATGCCGCAGGTCAGCGGCAGGCCCTTCTGTGCCGCCACCGGCCCGAAGATCAGCAGCGTGTCCTTGACCAGCCCGGGCAGCGAAGCGGGTGCCGGGTGGATGCTGAACTTGCCGGCCTCCATCTTGGACAGGTCCAGGATGTCGTCGATCAGCGCCAGCAGGCCCACTGCCGACTTATGCGCCGTGACCAGCTGCAGGCGTTCCTGCTCGGCCAGCTGGCAGCGCGCCAGGGTCAGCTCCAGCATGCCGGTGATGGCGTTCATCGGGGTGCGGATCTCATGGCTGACCGAGGCCAGGAAGGTGGACTTGGCGCGGTTGGCGGCCTCGGCTTCTGTCTTGGCCTGCGCCAGCTCGGCCAGCATGTCGTGGCGTTCGGTCAGGTCGACGCAGCCGCCGGCCAGGCCCTTGACGGTGCCATCGGCGCCGCGCAGCGGTGTCAGCCAGTTCAGCACGTGGTGGGTGCGCCCGCCCAGGCGCAGGCAGCGGTCCTTGTGCAGCGGGATGCCGTCCTTGATCACCTTGCGGTAGTCGCGCTCCACCTCGGCCATGTCGATGGCGATGGGATGCACCTGGACCGATGTGTCCAGCGGCTGCCCGCGCAAGGTGTCGCGCGTGGCGCCGACCAGTTCTTCATAGCTGCGGTTGCAGGTGATGAGCCGCAGCGAGGCATCGCGCAGGTAGACAGGCTGGGGAATGCCGTCGAGCAGCGCCGACTGGATCGCGATATTGTCCTTCAGCGCAATCTCCGCGGCGCGGCGCCGGCGCACCTCGCGATACAGCACGAAGATCCATGCCAGCAGGCATGGCGTCAGCAGGCAGAGCAGCCCGGTCGTCCACCCCAGCACCTGCCAGTGCGCCTGTGGCGCTGCTTGTGGTGGCGGGGCTGGTTGCAGGGCCGGTGCCTCGGGCAAGGCGACTGGCGTGCCGGCCGGGGATGGCGCTGGCGCGGGATCTGCCGTCCGCTGGGCAACGGCGCAGGCCAATACGCTGACGAACAACGCGACACTTGCCAGCCGCCAGGCGCGCGTGAAGCGGTGCGGGCAAGCGGTGGCCGATGGAGATTCGTTATGGATGGGCTGATGAATGGACAAGCGGGGCGGCAAAATTCAGTGAAACATGGCAGCGGCCGCCGCGCGGTTGGCGTAGCGGTGGCTGGATAGTTTTCACTCTATGGGCTCAGCCTCGATATCTCATTAGGACGAATCTGAGATTGGGGGTGAAATTTCCGGATCACGCGCCGTTGATGCCTTTCACGTCACATATCGAAGACAAATGCCGGGCAGCATCTCACGGGGCCAACGCCGGCATCAGCCAGGCACGCACGCGCCAGCGTCGAGAAACCCGATGGCGGCAGGCAGGTCCAAAACAAAACCTTCCGGTACCCCCTGCCATGGTCCGGCGACGTGGTTTTTCACCCGTGGCGGCAGCGTTATGATTGGATTGCGCAACTGCCATGGTCCGCATTGCGCCAGGCCTGCAAAACCAGCCGGGTTTTCGGAAGAAGCAAGCCCGCGCTCGGAAATTTCCGGTGCCCTCCGGCACAAATGCTGAGCAAAATGATGTGCATGGGCGCCCGGACATCAGGGCGCCTGTTATGGAGTTCAAGTTTTGACCACAATCCTGATCGTCGACGACCACCCGCCCGTGCGGGTGGTGCTAAAGACGCACTTTTCCCAGGTGCTGGGCATCACCCATGTGCTTGAGGCCGACAATGGCCAGGCCGCCATCGAGATCGTGCGGCAGTACACCCCCGACGTGGTGATCCTGGACCTGGACATCCCGAAGATCAACGGGCTGGACGTGATCCCCCGCCTCAAGGCCTGCCACCCCGCCGTGCGCATCCTGGTCATTTCCGGCCAGGACCAGAACACGTTTGCCCCGCGCGCGCGCCAGGCCGGCGCGCATGGTTTTGTCAGCAAGACCCAGGAACTGGCCGAGATCGTGCGCTGCACCGAGTCCGTGCTGGCCGGCTATACGGTGATGCCGGAAACCGACCGCGGCAACAACGCCGGCCACGCCGACGAAGCCGCGCGCCTGGCCAGTCTTTCCGACAAGGAACTGGTGGTCATGCAGATGCTTGCCAAGGGCATGTCGAACAAGGAAATCGGCGAAACCCTGTTTATTTCCAACAAGACGGTCAGCACCCACAAGACCCGGGCCATGGAAAAACTCGGGGCAAAATCGATTGTCGATGTCATCGACTTTGCGCGGCGCCACCATATCGCGATCGGCTAGCATGCTGCCCGTGATTCGACTCGCATTGAGAAGCGGCGCATGACCGGCGCGTTGCTGCTTGCCACGCCCGGCGACACGCGCTGGGTCGCCGGGGTTGCCCCGATCCTGCGCGATCTCGGCTTTGATGTGCACACCGACACGCCCGCGCCGGACGCCGCCGCAGACATCGGCCTGGTGATAGCCGGCGCCGCCACCGAGATCCCTGACAGCCTGTTGCGCGCCTGGCGTGCCACCGGCCCGGTCTGCGCCGTGGTGCTGCCGGCCGACGCGGTGCCGGTGCCCGGCGCGGACGAAGGTGTGATCGCCTGCCTGCGCGAGCCGGTGACCGAAGCGGCCATCGTCGCCATGCTGGCCCGCCAGCGCTACCTGGCGCTGTCCCCCCGCGAGGCCGCGGGAATCGGGCCAGCCATCGCGTCGCAGACCTTCGGCAACCGCGCCTTTGCCGCTGAGCTGGTGCACGCCCTGGTCACCTCGGCGCAGGCCGACCTGGCGCAGTTGCGCGCCGCGGACGGTGCGCTGGACACCGTGCGCAGCGTCGCCCACCGGCTCAAGGCATCTGCCCACTATGTCGGCTGCCATGCCTTGCGTGCTCTTGCCCAGCGCCTGGAGCATGCCGCCAGCGACGGCGATGCCGCCAACGCCGCTGCGCTGGCCGCGATCGTGGCGCCGACGGTGGCGCGGCTGCTCGCCCTGCTGGCGGCGCTGCCATCGGAAAAATAAGATGGCGGCGGTCGCCGGCAGCTCCGGTGCGGGAATACACCGGATTGGCCCGGTGCGGTCGGTTGATTATGCTCGGATATATCAGGGCGCCGATTTTCAATATTCTGGAACTAATGACGCCGATTAATGCGGTGCGTTTTTATATGACGGCGCGGACGCCGGATTCTGATATTCGGCAGGACGGTTAGTTTGACGATATTTTCCGGGAGCGGGCATGGGTCAGATCATGGCGTCAATGCCGGAGTCGGCGTTTTATTTCCATCTGGCGGCGGTGACCATGCTGCTGCTGGGGCTGGCGCTGTATCGCGCGGTGTCGCACGTGATGGCGACCCCGGACGGGCGCAAGGCCCGCGCGCAGCGCCTGGCACTGGTGACCGCGGGGCGGCTGCTGGCGCTCGGCGGTATCTGGACCGCCATCGCCTATGGCCACGGCGCCTGGGAGCGCGCCGGCGCGCATAACTGCCGGCACCTGCCGTCGTTGGATGCCGCCGCGCGCTACGCAGCGGAATACTGCTATCTGGGTCGGGAGCGGGTGTTGCTGCGCATCTACGGCGTGGAGCGCGACCGCGTGCTGGCCCAGCGCACCTTCAACAGCAGCGGGCCGGTGCGGCTCAGCTGGGACGGCCAGGCCGTGGTCTTCGATGCCGCGGCGCCTGGCAAGGCAGGGCGCCTGGCGCTGCCGCCCACGCTGGGCGACCGGTTGCTGGCGCGGCTGCCCTGATCCGGCGCTCTACAACTAGTCTGCGTGCAAGCGCGCCAGCAAGGCGTCCAGCCCCGCCGGGGCCGGCAGGCGCGCGATCAGCCAGCGCACCGCTTCGGACAAGCCCTGGCCGTCGTAGTCCGGCGCGAAGCTGTGCAGCGTGGCGCCGTGCAGGAAACAGCGCAGCGCCAGCCATTCCGGCTCCGGCGGCGCGTCCGGCGGCTGGCCGAACAGCATCTGCGGCACAGCCTCCAGCGGCGCGCGCACGGCGGTGGCCAGGCGCGCGTCGCCACGCGTTGCCATCCACACCTCCAGTATGGCGAGCGAGGTATGCCGCTGTGGGCGGGTCGCCAGGATATGCAGCATCAGGTGCAGGCACAGCGAGGGGCTGAGCGGGCCCAGCGCGGCCAGGCGCGCCGCCTCGCGCTCCAGCAGCCAGGTGAGCATGGCTGGCAGCAGGTCATAGCGGCCTTCGGGGAAATGGTGCCGCAGCGAGCCGCGGCTGCTGCCGGCCAGTTCGCACACGCGCGCTTCTGAAAAGGCCGCATAGCCTTGCTCGACGAGCAAGGTCACGGCGGCGTCGATCAGGGACTGGCGGGTGCTGGCGCTGCGTTCGGCTTGGGTGGACATCTGTCGGATTGTAGCAATGGCTGCCAGAGCGCAGCCTGGCGCGCGGGCGGGGTGAGCTTGCCTTGATCCGCGTCGATGAGGGCGGTACCAGGGCGGCCAGCATGCGGCGCGGCACAATCCGTTCGGGTACTTCCACCCGGCGCTGAGCGGCGTCAGTGGGGCGCCGCCGCCGGGATGTCGGCGCTGCAGCTGGGCGTCGCTTCGTCGTGCGAATGCGGCGCCAGCGCGCCCGGTATGCGCTGGCTGTCAAGCCCCTTGCCTTGCAGCCATTGCGCGGTGGTGGCCGCGGCGCGGTCGATCAGCTCGCCGCATTTGGAGTAGTCGTAGGGCGAGATGTCGAGCGGGCACAGCGGCGGCACCACGCTGATCTGCGCGCGGTCGGCGAAGTGCTGCAGGTCGTGCACGAGCTGGCGCGCCACCAGCAGCGAGAGCGCATTGAACGCATGCTCCAGCGCGCCGCGCGGCGGGCGGCGCTCCGCACAGGTAAAGCCCGCGGGCAGCACGATCACGTGCGTGGCACCAAGTGCGATCGCGGTGGATACCGGGGTGTTGTTGGCCACGCCGCCATCGATCAGCGTGCGGCCCTCGAACTGCACCGGCGGGAACACGCCGGGGATGGCCGCGCTGGCCAGCACCGCGTCGACTATGCTGCCGCTGGACAGCAAGACTTCGTCGCCGCTGTGCATGTCGGTGGCCACCACGTGCAGCTGCAGTTCCGCTGCTTCCAGCCGCAGCGTGCCGAAGTGCTGCGCCAGCAGTCGGCGCAGCCCGGCCGCCTCCACCAGGTGGCCGCGGTTGCCGCCGAACATGCTCCAGACGCTGCGCCAGCTCCACGGCAGGATGTCCGAGCGCCGGATGCCGCGCCACAGCGCGTCAAGCCGGCCGGCCCCGGCCACGCCCGGATTGCAGGCAAAGTAGGCGCCGTTGATGGCGCCGGCCGAGGCGCCGATCACGATATCGGGCATCACGCCCCATGCCGCCAGTTCGCGCAGCATGCCGACCTGGATCGCACCCAGGCTGCCGCCGCCCGCAAATACGAAGGCTGTCTTGTCCATGGCTGCGCCGGTCTCCCTGTCCAGTCTGCGGTCCTGAGCAAAGAATAGGCGACATCCGGGTTATCGGGCAGGTCGGACGGCAAGCCGTCTGCCGCGCTAGGGTCTGAGCCTGTGGCTCGCCTTCGCGAGGTAATAACGCAATTAACCGCCAGGAATATTCTCCAACCACCAATGCTGGCTAACAGCAGGGTGGTCGGTACCGTCAGCCATGACGCAGGCGCGGTGTCAGTCGAGAAACTCGTCGACAGGGATGCCGAGTTGGCCGGCCATGTGTTCGACCAGGCTTTGCAGCTTCGCCACCTTCTCGGTCAGGGCCTGCTGTTCGGCGCGCAGCTGTTCGAGTTCGCCCGGCGCGGCGGTGGCGCCGCCGGTGGTGCGGTCGGCATCGTCGGCGTCCGCCGCGGCGCTCACTTCGCCGCTCAGCAGGTGCATCCAGCGATTTTCGCGTGCGCCCGGCGCGCGCGGCAGCCGGACGACAAAGGGCGGCGCATGGCTGGCCAGTTCGTCAAGGAAGGCCTCGACCGACGAGATATCGGCAAAGCCGTGCAGGCGCGCGGTGTTCAGGCGCAGCTCCGCCGCGGTCTGCGGGCCGCGCAGCAGCAGCATGGCCAGCAGTGCGACGGACTGGCTGGGCACGGCCAGCACGCGCTGCATATTGTGCTCGAAGCGCGGCACGCGGCTGCTGCTGCCTTCAAAGACCAGGCTCAGGCCCTTGAGGCCATCGATGGCTTCAAGGATATCGGCCTCGCTGACGTTCATCACCGGGGCGCGGGCGGTCTTCTGGTTGCAGCCCGAGGCCAGCGCATTGAGCGACAGCGGGTAGGTATCGGGCACGGTGTGCTGTTTTTCGACCAGCACGCCGAGCACGCGGCCTTCGACGGGCGTCAGGGGGCGCAATGCCGGACGGGCGGGGCGGTCGCCAGCCTGGCTGGCGTCGGAATCATGGTTGGATTGCATCAAGACTGGTATTTTGCTGAAGGTGACGGCGAATGCCGACACGCCGAGGCGCTCATTCAATCCCAAGCCAGCGCAATCCGCAACTGCGCCGTGCGATTCTCGCATTCTGCGCGCAGCCGTCTACTATCGATAGGCCGCGCACAACCGGGAAGATGTGCCCAGGGCAGGCGCGGGTCCAGACGGGGAGGGAGCATGGCGATTTCGCAGTCGGAGGCAATGGCCCCGGATGAGGACACCGGCCCGGAGGCCGGCGGCGGCCTGGAGGCGCCGTATTCCACGCTGGAGTCACGCTGGCACCAGATGTTCCCGCAGCTCGGCGCCGACGACATGGCGCGCGTGCGCCGCTTTGGCACGCCGCAGAGCTGGCGCGCGGGCGAGAAGCTCTTTGCCATCGGCGATACGGGCCGGGGCATGTACCTGATCGGCAGCGGCCGCGTGCGCCTGATGCGGCGCGACGGGCTGGGCCGCGAGCACCAGATCACCGAGCAGGGCGCCGGCCACTTCCTGGCCGAGGTCGGCACGCTCAGCGGCCGCCCGGCGCTGGTCGACGGCGTGGCCGTGACCGATACCCAGGGCTATGTGATCACGCCAGAGCGGCTGCGCGCCCTGCTGGTGGCCGAGGCCGAACTGGGCGAGCGCATCATGCGCGCGCTGATCCTGCGCCGCGTGGGGCTGATCGAATTCGGCAGCGGGCCGGTGCTGGTCGGCCACGGCACCGAGCCGCAACTGGTGGCACTGCAAGCCTTCCTGCGGCGCAACGGCTACCCGCATACGGTTATCGATATCGACGCCGAACGCGACTGCTCATTGCTGCTCGACTACGCCAACGCGCCCGCCAGCGACTTCCCGCTGGTGATCTGCGCCGACGGCCGCGTGCTGCGCGCGCCGGACGAAGGGCAGCTGGCTTCGTGCCTGGGGCTGTTGCCGGAGTTCGATCCGGTCCATGTCTATGACGTGGTGGTGGTCGGCGCCGGGCCTGCGGGGCTGGCCACGGCCGTGTATGCCGCATCCGAAGGCTTGTCGGTGGCGGTGATCGATTGCCGCTCGCCGGGCGGGCAGGCGGGTGCGAGTGCGCGGATCGAGAACTATCTTGGCTTTCCCACCGGCATCTCCGGACAGGCGCTGGCCGGGCGCGCGTTCGTGCAGGCACTGAAGTTCGGCGCGCATATCGCCATCCCGCTGGAGGTCAAGGCACTGCATTGCGGCGCGGACCCGATCCGGCTGGAGCTGGCCGATGGCCGCATGATCCCGACCCACACCGTGGTGATTGCCACCGGCGCGCAGTACCGTCGCCCGGACATCGCCGCGCTGGAGCACTTTGAAGGGCGTGGTGTCTACTACTGGGCTTCGCCGGTGGAGGCCAAGCTGTGCAAGAACGAGCCGGCGATGCTGGTGGGCGGCGGCAATTCGGCCGGGCAGGCAGCGGTCTACCTGGCCTCGCACGCGGCGCACGTGCATATGCTGGTGCGCGGGCCGGGGCTGGCCGCCACCATGTCGCGCTACCTGATCGACCGCATCGGTTCGCTGCCCAATATCACGCTGCACACGCACGCGCAGATCAGCGCGCTGGCGGGGGAAGGGTGGCTCAGTTCCGTGCGCTACGAATGCCGGGCGGAAAGCCCGGCCCCGGTCACGATGGACGTGCGGCACCTGTTCCTGTTCATCGGCGCCGATCCCAATGCGTCGTGGCTGCGCACCTGCAACGTCGAGGTCGATGACAAGGGCTTCGTGCGCACCGGCGGCGGCGAGCTGGGCTGCGCGTCGGCGGTGCCGTATCCGCTGCAGACCAACGTGCCGGGCGTGTTTGCCATCGGCGACGTGCGGGCGGGATCGACCAAGCGGGTCGCCGCGGCGGTAGGCGAGGGCGCGGCGGTGGTGGCGCAGATCCACGACTACCTGGCTCGGGTGCAGGCAGCCGTGGCGCGCTGAGCGCGGGCCACTCAGGCTTGCGCCTCGCGCTCCAGCAACTCGCGCTTGCGCGCCACGCCCCAGCGGTAGCCCGACAGGTTGCCGTCGCTGCGCACCACGCGATGGCAGGGAATGGCCACCGCCAGGTGGTTGGCGGCGCAGGCCTGCGCCACCGCGCGCACCGCACGCGGCGCGCCGATGCGGGCCGCGATCTCGGCATAGCTGGCGGTGCTGCCCGCGGGGATCTCTTGCAGGGCCTGCCATACACGCTGCTGGAACGCGGTGCCGCGCACATCCAGCGGCAGCGCCAGGCCGATTGAAGGTGCCTCGATAAAGCCCACCACTTGCGCCACCAGTTGCTCGAACTGCGCATCGCCGCCGATCAGGTTGGCGCGCGGGAACTGGTCCTGCAGGTCCTGCAACAGCGTTTGGGGATCGTCGCCCAGCAGGATCGCGCAGACACCGCGCTCGCTCTGGGCCACCAGGATCGCGCCCAGCGAGCACTGGCCGATGGCAAAGCGGATATCGGTGTCGGCCCCGCCCGCGCGGTAGCGCGACGGGGTCATACCCAGCACTGCGTCCGAGGTTTCGTAGAAGCGGCTGTTGGAGCCGAAGCCGGCGTCGTAGATTGCCTCGGTCACGGAGTCGCTGGTGCCCAGTTGCTCGCGGAGTTTCCTGGCGCGATGCGCGGCGGCATAGGCACGCGGCGTCAGGCCGGTGGCGGCCTTGAAAAGGCGGTGAAAGTGATAGGGGCTGACGCCCGCTGCGTTGGCCAGTTCGGGCAGCGTGGGCAGGGTGTCGGCGGCCTCGATGCGGCGGCAGGCGTCGGCCACGATGGCTGCGTGCCGGGCCGCCAGCGCAGGCGCGGCGGCACGTCGGCTGGGCCGGTAGCCGGCGGCTTCGGCCGCGGCGGCATTGTCGAAGAACTCGACATTGGCCGGATGCGGCAGGCGCGACGGGCTGCTCGGCAGGCAGTACACGCCGGTGGTCTTGACCGCATAGACAAAGGCACCGTCGGCGCCCGGATCGCGCGCCAGCACGCGAGCCCAGCGCGGGTCGCGTTCGATGGTGCTGACTTCCGGTTGTTGTGTGGGACGGGTCATGGGATACCTCACGTGGCGTCGTGGAAGATGATGCCCAGCGTGTAGCGCTGGCCCGCGTGCAGCCGGCTGACGCCATGCCGCAGGTTCACGCGGTAGCTGCCGCGGCTGCCCTGCACCGGGCGCTGGCTGACGGCGAAGACCACGGCATCGCCCTGGTGCAGCGTCACCACCTCGGCCCGCGACTGCATGCGCGGCCGCTGCTCGGTCATCACAAATTCTCCGCCGGTAAAGTCGCGGCCCGGCTCGGACAGCAGGATGGCGACCTGCAGCGGGAATACGTGCTCGCCGTACAGGTCCTGGTGCAGGCAGTTGTAGTCGCCGGGGCCGTAGCGCAGCAGCAGGGGCGTCGGGCGCAACTGGCCGGCGTCGTGGCAGCGGGCAAGATAATCGGCGTGCGCGGCGGGATAACGCACATCGATGCCCATGGCGGCGTTCCAGCGGTTGGCCACCGGCACCAGGTGCGGATACAGCGCCGTGCGCATTGCGGCCACGGTGTCGGGCAGCGGGTAGTGGAAGTACTTGTACTCGCCCTGGCCAAAGCCGTGCCGGCGCATCTCGATGCGAGAGCGGAACAACGCGTCCTGCGCATAGCCGGCGGCAAGCGCGTCGCATTCGGCTGCCGACAGCAGGCCGCGGATCGCGGCGCAGCCGTAGTCGTCGAGCTCGCGTGCAATGGCGGCCCAGTCGGTGCCATCGACGCGGGTGGCGATATCGGCTTCGTGCCTATGCCCCCGCGCCGTGCCGCGCGCTGGCAGTATTGGCCGGCGCGGCCCTGCCACGGCCATTTCGGGACGCTGTATCTGGCTGATGCTCACCGCGGGTCTCCTTTCTCTCGCTTGCATGGTGCCAACTTTAGGCCGCCCGCGTGCACCTGGCACTCCGGGTCTTGCTTTTGAATTCTGCCCGGTATCCTGCCTTGACAAGACAGATCTGTCTATCAATAATGAGACAGGTCTGTATCATATTGAGCAGCCTGTTCTTCCATCTGATTCACCCTGTTTCAGCAAAGGAGCCTCCGCATGTCCGCACAAGCCGAAATCCGTCCGCCGTTGCCCCCATTCACGCGTGAATCCGCCATCGCCAAGGTCCGTGCCGCCGAGGATGGCTGGAACAGCCGCGACCCAGAGCGCGTGGCGCTGGCCTATACCGTCGACAGCGCCTGGCGCAACCGTGCGGAATTCGTCAATGGCCGTGCCGACATCGTCGCCTTCCTGCAGCGCAAGTGGCAGAAGGAGTTGGATTACCGGCTGATCAAGGAGCTATGGGCGCACGACGGCAACCGCATCGCCGTGCGCTTTGCCTATGAATGGCACGACGATTCCGGCAACTGGTACCGGTCATACGGCAATGAGAACTGGGAGTTCGATGAGGCGGGGCTGATGCGCAGGCGTTTTGCCTGCATCAACGATGCGCCGATCAAGGCGGCGGACCGCAAGTTCCACTGGCCACTGGGCCGGCGGCCGGATGAACATGCGGGGTTGAGTGAACTGGAGTTGTGAAGCTGTTGGGTCCTAAAACCGAAGGCCCCGCTTGATGTGGTTCCTAGCTGGACCACCCCTCACCCCGGGCCTCTCCCCATGAGGGGAGAGGGAGCACACAAGCGTAGAGGGACACGCCTGAAACCCTCGTTACTGCATCTTGTCCAGGTTCCCGATCCGCACCAGCATCTCGGTGAACATCTGCATATCCAGGTTCAGGTCGGCCACTTCCTTGTACTCGCGCGCGTTGTGCGCAGTGTATTTCTTGCCCGGCATGGCCGGCCCGAAGTTGATGGCATTGGGCATCAGCTTGGCGGTGGTGCTGCCGGCGGTGGAAACCGGCTTGGCTTCCAGCCCGGTGGTATCGCCAAAGATATTCAGCAGCGTGGACAGCCACGCGCCCTTGGGATCGCGCGCCATCCAGTTGCCCTGGTCGTACTTGATTTCGACTGGCCCATGGGTGGCGGCCCAGCCGAAGATGCGCTTGGTGATCTTGCCGCCCAGCTCGTCCGGCGTGCGGCCACGCGGCATGCGCACGTTGGTGACCACGTCGACGTATTCGCCGCGCTCGCGCACCAGCGTGGGCGACATGGTCAGCGGGCCCATGAACGGGTCCCGGTAGGCCACCTCCATCCTGGTGCCAAGGTAATCCAGCCCGTACAGGTCGTTCAGGTAGCGGACCGCGTTCAGGTAGTGGTTCTCGGCAAATTGCACGCCGCTGGCCTGCAGGAACAGCGCCAGCCGCGGCAGCGGGTTGACCCCTTCCTCAGGGCGCGATCCGTGCGCCGAGGCGCCAGTGACCTTCACTTCCACGTCGTTGCCGGCGCGCTTCACGTCGATGGAGAACTTGCCGCGCGGGGTGTGGCGGCGCAGGAATTCAGCGCGTGCCTGTTCCAGCGCGGCAGCGACGGCGGCAGCATCGCCGCCGGCAATGCGCGCGGTGGCGGTTTCGGGGATGGCGTTGGCCGAGGCCGCGCCGCGCATGGCAACGATGGCAGGTCCCTTCTGGTCGGACTTGCCTTGCGCGCTCTTGTCGTCCGCCGCCTTGATGCCGAAGGAAACGGTCAGCGTGCCCGCGCCTTTCTCCGCCACCACCGCGGGGTATTTGCTGTCGAGCACGACGTTGTACTCGGGCAGGGTGGTGTGCTGGCGGTAGTATTTCATGCCGTCGCCGCCGGTTTCCTCGGTGGTCTCGATCATCAGGCGGATGGTGCGCTCCAGCGGCACGCCGCTTTCCTTGACGGTCTTCATGGCATACATGACCGCGGCGATCGAGCCCTTGTCGTCGATGGTGCCGCGCCCGTACAGCGTGTCGCCCACGCGCGTCATGCGGAACGGATCCAGCCTGGTGCCGTCCTCCAGCACCCATTCCTCGGCCACCGCGGGCACCACGTCGGCGTGGGTCAGGATGCCGAAGGTATCCTTGCCGCCGCCGGGCAGCGTGACCTCGAAGACCCGGTTGTCGACATTGCGGTAGGCCAGCCCGAAGTCGCGCGCCATGGCCTCGATCATCTTGCCGAACTCGATGATGGCGGGGTTCTCGTGCTGCGGGATTTTCTCGTCGCGCACGGTACGCAGCGCCACCATCCTGCCGATGGCGTCGATCACCGCGGCCTCGTTGCGGACGCGGTTGTAGACGCCCAGCAGGCGGCCGATATTGACCAGGTTGTCGCCGGCCAGTGGCGACCGGGCCTGCCACGCCGCCACGGCCGGCGCCACGGAAGGCTCGGCCCTGGCCGCGGCGGCCATGAATGCCTGCAGGTCGGCCTGGGCCGCCGTTCGGGTGCCGGAGACCAGCGCATCCAGCGCCGGTTTCTTCAGGGTTTGCGCCTGCGCGGGGTGCGCCAGCACCAGCGACAGCGCGAGCATCGGGGCCCATCGGCAGAGAGACGGCAGGCGGCAAGGTCGGGTCATTGCGGACAAAACGGGAGTCTGAGTGGATGCCGCATGATAGGGCACTCGCCGGTATTTGCCGAAAAAATATGCTTTTGCGTGCCCGCGGATGAAGTGCAAGGGCCGGCGCAATAGGGGATGGCCATGCCGAGTCAATAGCGTAAGGCAATCGTCGTGGTTAAAACGATGAATTGTACAAATCACATCCCGGTCTACAGAATGGGGCCTTCGCTGCAACCCGCAGCCGAAACCAACCCGATCCAGATCAAGGAGTGAACTGATGCTGCAATCCCGTGAAGGCCAACGCGTTCCCAATGTCGCTTTCCGCATGCGTGAAGACAACGAGTGGAAGACCGTCACCACCGGCGAGCTGTTCAACGGCAAGACCGTGGTCGTGTTCTCGCTGCCGGGCGCCTTCACGCCGACCTGCTCGTCGACCCACCTGCCGCGCTACAACGAGCTGGCCCCGGTGTTCGCGAAGCACGGCGTGGACGACATCCTGTGCGTGTCCGTCAACGACACCTTCGTGATGAACGAATGGGCCAAGGACCAGGAGTCCGAGAACATCACCATGATCCCCGACGGCAACGGTGAATTCACCGAAGGCATGGGCATGCTGGTGGACAAGGCCGACCTGGGCTTCGGCAAGCGCAGCTGGCGCTATTCGATGCTGGTCAAGGACGGCGTGGTGCAGAAGATGTTCATCGAACCGCAAGAGCCGGGCGACCCGTTCAAGGTGTCCGACGCCGACACCATGCTGGCCCATATCGCCCCGGACGCGCGCAAGCCGGACCAGGTGGTGGTGTTCTCCAAGGTCGGCTGCTCGTTCTGCGCCAAGGCCAAGCAACTGCTTGACGACAACGGCTTCGACTATATCGACGTGCCGCTGGACAACAAGGTGCGCGGCAAGGTGCTGGGCGCCGTGTCGGGCGAGATGACCGCACCGCAGGTCTTTATCAACGGCAAGCTCATCGGCGGCGCCGAGGCGCTGCAGCAGTACCTGGGCAAGTAAGCCGATTCTGCCTTCATCCCGCACCCGGGGACCGGCAGTCGCCGGACCCGATGGGGTCGCCTTGCCCGGCATGGCGGCCCCATCCAGCCCGCTGATTGACACCAGCTTGACGCCATCAAGACAAAGGAATTGACCGCCATGACCACCATCCAGACCGACGTCGCCGTGATCGGCGCAGGCACCGCCGGCCTTGCCGCCTACCGTGCCGCGATTGCCGCGGGCAAGCGCGCCGTGATCATCGAAGGCGGCCCGTACGGCACCACCTGCGCCCGGGTGGGCTGCATGCCCTCCAAGCTGCTGATCGCTGCCGCCGAGGCCGCGCACGAACTGCGCCACACTGCGCCGTTCGGCGTGCACGTGGATGGCGAGGTCCGCATCGATGGCCGCGAGGTGATGGCCCGCGTGCGCAGCGAGCGCGACCGCTTTGTCGGCTTCGTGGTGCGCGGCGTGGAGAACATCCCCGAAGCCGACCGCGTCCGCGGCTATGCCCGCTTTATCGACAACACCACGCTGGAAGTGGATGGGCACACCACCGTGCGTGCCAGCCGCGTGGTCATCGCCACCGGCTCCACGCCGATGCTGCCGGCGCCGTTCCAGGTGTTCGGCGACCGCCTGATCGTCAATGACGATGTGTTCGCTTGGGAAGACCTGCCCGCCAGCGTGGTGGCGTTCGGCCCCGGCGTGATCGGGCTGGAGCTTGGCCAGGCCTTGTCGCGCCTTGGCGTGCGGGTGCGCGTGTTCGGCGTCAGCGGCTCGCTCGGGCCGCTGACTGATCCCGTGATCCGCGCCTACGCGGCGAAGACCTTCAACGGCGAGTTCTATCTCGATCCGGACGCCAGGGTGACCGACATGGCCCGCGACGGCGACCAGGTGGTGGTGACTTACCTGGACCGCGAAGGCCGCAGCGTGACCGAGCGCTTCGACTATGCGCTGGTCGCCACCGGCCGCGTGCCCAATGTGCGCGGCCTGGGCCTGGAAAATGCCGGCCTGGCGCTGGATGCGCGCGGCGTGCCGCTGTTCGATGCGCGCACGCTCCAGTGCGGCAATGCACCGGTATTCATTGCCGGCGACGCCAACAACATCCTGCCGCTGCTGCATGAGGCCGCGGACGAGGGCAAGGCCGCGGGCGAGAACGCCGCCAGCTATCCGCAAGTGAAGCCGCTGGCACGGCGCGCGCCGATCGCGGTGGTGTTCACGGACCCGCAGATCGCGATGGTCGGCCAGCGTTACGCCGACCTGGCCGAAGGCACGTTCGTGACCGGCGAGGTCAGCTTCGAGGACCAGGGCCGCAGCCGCGTGATGCTGAAGAACCGCGGCCTGATGCATGTCTATGCCGACAAGGCCACGGGCCGCTTCCTAGGCGCGGAATGGACCGGCCCGCGTGCCGAGAACATCGCCCACCTGCTGGCGTGGTCGTACCAGCAGGGCCTGGCCATCGGGCAGATGCTGGGCATGCCTTTCTACCACCCGGTGGTGGAAGAGGGCCTGCGTACGGCGCTGCGTGATGCGGAGGCGAAGCTGGAGGCCTGAGCGGGCCAGGTTTGCTAGACAGGTCTGTCTGTCATAGTATCGACCTATAGAGAGGCAGGGCGGCGCAGGGCGCTGTCCGGCCGCGCACCTTTACCGACTACGCCGCCACCATGGCCACGCCTTCCGCCCGCGACCGCATCCTCGACACCGCTGCCCGCCTGTTCTACCAGGGGGGCTACCGCGCCACCGGCATCGACAAGATCATTGCCGAATCCGGCGTCGCCAAGATGTCGCTCTACCGCCATTTCGCCTCCAAGAACGAGTTGATTTCGGCGTTCCTGGACCGCCGCCATGACGAGTGGATGACGTGGTTCCGGCAGGACGTGGAAGCCCGGCTGGCCGCGCGCCCGCACCTGGACGTGATTGCCGACGCGCTGGCGGACTGGTTCGGCCGAGACTTCCGTGGCTGCGCCTTTATCAACGTGGTGGCCGAGGCGGGCGGCGACGCGCGCGCGGCCGAACAGGCCGCGGCGCACAAGGCCGAGTTGGCCGCATTCGTCGCCGACATCGCCACGCGCCTGGGCCTGGACCAGCCGCAAGCGGTGGCCGAGGAAGCGATGCTGTGCATCGAAGGCATGATCGTGCGCTACCAGATGCAGCCGGATGCGGCGGTGATCGAGGCGGGGCGGCGGTTGCTGGGCCGGCTGCAGGCCGGCTGATTGGCTTGGGGGGCTGGCCACTGAGGCCGGGGACTGCCCAACGCTTCCTTCGTCTGGCTTAGCGCCGAGGCAGCATCCGGTGCGAATAGAAAATGTCTCGCTTCTGACACATTCAGGCTACAATTCTGTTGTAATTACGAATTATTCGCATTCGTAATCAGAATTTTCCACTTGCCACGCCGCGCCTGCGGGGTAGCTACCTTCCGATCCCTGAGTGATGTATTTCCACCCGACCAAGCAGGCAAAGCCGCGCTTTGCCCGCCCCGCGCTTGTCACCCCGCGCGGCCTTTCGCTGACCACCCTTGTATTGAGCCTGCAGGCCGGTGGCGTGTTTGCCCAATCCGGCGAAGTGCCTGCGCCGGCAACGGCCAGTGCCGCGGCAGAACTGCCGGCCGTCACGATCCGCGCCGGCAGCGACGACGAAACCGCCACCGGCCCGGTTCATGGCTTCGTGGCAAAACGCAGCGCCACCGCCACCAAGACCGACACCCCGGTGATGGAGACGCCCCAGTCGATCACCGTCATCACGCGCGACCGGATGGAGGCGCAAGGCGCGCAGAGCGTGCAGCAGGCCATCGGCTACAGCGCCGGCGTCTATGCCGGGCCGTTCGGCAACGACGCCCGCGGCGACTGGGGCCGGTTCCGGGGCACCGAGTTCACGCAGTACCGCGACGGCCTGCTGAACCAGGTCGGCTTCTACAACAACGTGCGGCCCGATGTTTACGCGCTGGAACGCATCGACGTGCTGCGCGGGCCGTCGTCGATGCTGTTCGGGCAGGGCGCGGTCGGCGGCATCCTGAACCTGGTCAGCAAACGCCCGCAGGCTGAGGCGGCGCGCGAGATCGGGGTGCAGTTCGGCAACTACAACCGCAAGCAGGTGCAGGCCGACCTGACCGGCCCGCTCGATGCGGACGGCAAGTGGCTGTACCGGCTGGTGGCGCTGGCGCGCGACAGCGACACGCAGGTGGACTACGTCAAGGACAACCGCTACCTGATCGCGCCTTCGCTGACGTGGCGCCCGAGCCAGGACACCTCGCTCACGCTGCTGGCCAACTTCCAGCGCGATGAAAGCGGGACCTCGGTCGGCTTCTTCCCCTGGCGGGGCACGCTGCAGGCCAACCCGGCCGGCCAGATCCCCGATCACCTGTTTATCAGCGAGCCCGGCTTCGACCGCTACAACGCCGAGCAGGCGTCGGTGGGCTATGAGTTCCAGCACAAGTTCAACGACACCGTGACGGTGCGGCAGAACCTGCGCTATTCGCACAGCACGGTGGACTACCGCAGCATCTACGCGGCCGGTTTCAACGGCGCCGGCCACGGTTGGGTGCCGGGCAGCGATACGCTGATGCGCCGCACGGTCTACCTGAACCAGCCCACGCTGAACTCGTTCGCGGTCGATACCCAGGCGCAGACCAACTTCCGCACCGGCCCGGTCCAGCACACGCTGCTGACCGGCGTCGACTACCAGCACTCAGAGATCACGGGGCGCGCCGGGGTGGGGGGCACGGCCGCGCCGCTCAATGTGTTCAACCCGGTCTACGGCAATTTCACCCTGCCGGGCACGCGCGACCTGAACCCCGCCACGCAGGCGCAGACCGGCCTGTACGTGCAGGATCAGCTGTCGTGGAACAAGTGGCTGCTGATGCTGGGGCTGCGCTATGACTGGTCGCGCGCCGCGCAGGACAACACGCCCTCGGCCAGCCGCGACGACAGCGAGCTTACCAAGCGTGCTGGCCTGATGTACCGCTCGGACATCGGCCTCAACCCGTACGTCAGCTATTCCGAGTCGTTCCAGGGGCTGGCCGGCTTCAACAAGGCCAACCAGGCTTTCAAGCCGCTGCGCGGTTCGCAGTGGGAGGCGGGGATCAAGTACCAGCCGCGGGGCAAGAACGCCACGCTGACCATTGCCGCATTCGATATGCGCGAGAAGAACCGCAAGACCGCCGGCGTGGTCAACGGCATTCCCGATTCAGTCCAGGTGGGCGAGGCACGTACGCGCGGCATCGAGGTTGAGGCACTGGCCTCGCTGTCCAGCCGGCTGGACCTGATCGCAACCTATACCTACCTGGATGCGCGCGTGATCGACGGCACGCCGGCCGAGGTGGGCAAGAAGCTGGCGAGCACGCCGTCGAACATGGCGTCGCTGTGGGCCAACTATCGCTTCAAGCTGTTTGGCGTGCCGGGCTTTGTCGCCGGCGGCGGGGTGCGCTATGTCGGTCCCAGCTATGACGGTGCCGACCAGAACCGGGTGGGCGGCGTCACGCTCTACGACGCGATGATTGCCTATGACCACGGCCCGCTGCGCGTCTCGCTGAATGCCAGCAACCTGTTCGACAAGCAATTCCTGACCACCTGCCTGGCGCGCGGTGACTGCTACTTCGGCGCGCGCCGCACGGTGGTGGGCAGCGTTACCTATCGCTTCTGAGCCGCCTTGCAGGGAAGCGCGCCTGCGGCCGGGGCGGCGATAGCGGCGCGCTTACTCCGAGTCGGGGATTGGCGCTCCCTGCACTTTGGGCGCCGGTTCGGCCCGCATGGCGTCTGCGGGCCAGAGCGTCAGGAAGGTGCGCGCGACCTCGGGATCGCGGCAGGCGAGCCAGTCGTCCCACTGTTCACGCGGCACGATCACCACTGACCGCTTTTCCTCGCCCGGCTTGTGAAAGCGCTGCATCACCGGGTGCTGGGCCGAGTTGATGGTCAGCATGGTGAAGGACAGCGACTGGTCCGGCCAGCTGCGCCACAGGCCCGCAATGCCGAAGGCCGGCTCGCCGGGCAGCCAGACGCGCCAGCGCACCGGCTTGCCGGGCGGGCCGCCGGGCGCTGCATCTTCGGGATACGCAAACTCATAGAACGCCGTGGCCGGCACCAGGCACAGCTGGCCCTGGCGCCAGTAGCGCGCAAAGGCGGGGCGTTCGCCCACGGTCTCGCTGCGGGCATTGGTGGTGTCAAAGCGCCGTGCGCCGGGCGGGATGCGCGGGCGCGGCACCATGCCGAACGAGGCCAGAGCGCCACTGCGCGTGCCATCGTCCGCGGCGCGCACGATCGGCGCCGCGTAGTCCGGGTAGGTTTCAGCCTTGTACAGCCCCGGTGGCGGTTCCACGCCGAAGATCTCGCGCAGGATCCGGCTCTGGACCGGGGCGTAGTTGGTGCACATGCGCTGTCTCCTGGCGGCGATGCCCGTATCGTCGGCGCCGGGCGGTGCCGCGTCAAGGGTGCCCGGAGGTGCGTCAGGGTTCACGGCAGGGATGGCAAAAACCGTCAGCCGCGCTGGCGGAATCGGTTATTGCCTGCTCCCGTGGCGCTCGCGCACACTCTTGCGGCAGCCGTTGCGCGCCGGCACCCCGCGCGCAGCGGCCACCTACCAAAAGGCACCAGCCGGAATACAGGAGACATCATGCGCGACTACGCCCAAGCCTTCGACGGATTTTCCTATGACGACGCCGTGGCACGGCAACTGCACGGCAGCCAGGAGGCAATGAACGCCTGCGTCGAATGCTGCGACCGCCACGCGCTGCCGGGCCGTATCGCGCTGTTCTGGGAAGGGCGAGACGGCAATTCGCGCAGCTGGACCTTTACCGAGCTGCAGGCACTGTCCGCGCAGTTTGCCGGCTTCCTGAAGGCGCAGGGCGTGCAGCCGGGCGACCGCGTGGCGGGCCTGCTGCCGCGCAATGCGGAACTGCTGGTGACGATTCTCGGCACCTGGCGCGCCGGCGCGGTGTACCAGCCGCTGTTCACGGCCTTCGGCCCCAAGGCCATCGAGCACCGGCTCAATGCGTCCGGCGCGAAGGTTGTGGTCACCGATGGCGCCAACCGCCCCAAGCTGGATGACGTGGATGGCTGTCCCGCCATTGTCACCGTGGCCGGCGACAAGGGCCGCGGCCTGGTGCGCGGCGACTTCAGCTTCTGGGCCGAACTGGAACGCCAGCCGGCGTCGTTCGAGCCGGTGCCGCGCCGGGGCGACGACCCCTTCCTGATGATGTTCACCTCCGGCACCACCGGCCCGGCCAAGCCGCTGCTGGTGCCGCTCAAGGCCATTGCCGCGTTTGCCGGCTATATGAGCGACGCGGTCGACCTGCGCGCGGAAGACGCTTTCTGGAACCTGGCCGATCCGGGCTGGGCCTATGGCCTGTATTACGCGGTCACGGGCCCGCTGGCGCTGGGCCATCCCACCACCTTCTACGATGGCCCGTTCACCGTGGAGAGCACATGCCGTGTGATCCGCAAGTACGGCATCACCAACCTGGCCGGCTCGCCCACGGCATACCGGCTGCTGATCGCCGCGGGCGAGGCCGTGTCAGGCCCGCTGCGCGGGCGGCTGCGCGCGGTCAGCAGCGCGGGCGAGCCGCTCAACCCGGAAGTGATCCGCTGGTTCGCCAGCGAGCTGGGCGTGACCATCCACGACCACTACGGCCAGACCGAGCTGGGCATGGTGCTGTGCAACCACCATGCGCTGGCGCATCCGGTGCGCATGGGCGCGGCCGGCTTTGCCAGCCCCGGGCACCGCGTGGTGGTGGTGGACGATGAACAGCGCGAACTGCCGCCGGGCCGGCCGGGCACGCTGGCGCTGGACCTGAAGCGCTCGCCGATGTGCTGGTTCGGCGGCTATCACGGCACGCCCACCAGCGGGTTTGCCGGCGGCTACTACCTGACCGGCGATTCCGCCGAGCTGAATGACGACGGCAGCATCAGCTTCATAGGCCGGGCCGACGACGTCATCACCACCTCTGGCTACCGCGTGGGCCCGTTCGACGTGGAAAGCGCGCTGATCGAGCACCCGGCCGTGGTCGAGGCCGCGGTGATCGGCAAGCCCGATCCGGAGCGCACCGAGCTGATCAAGGCCTTTGTCGTGCTGGACCCGCAATATCGCGCCGCGCCGGAACTGGCCGAGGCGCTGCGCCAGCACGTGCGCAAGCGCCTGGCCGCCCATGCCTACCCGCGCGAGATCGAGTTCGTCGCCGAGCTGCCCAAGACCCCCAGCGGCAAGGTCCAGCGCTTTATCCTGCGCAACCAGGAAGTGGCCCGCGCGCGCGAGGCGGCCGCTGCCTGAGGCCTGAGCCGTTCCCGGACCGCTTCCTATAATGAGGAAGCGGTTGCCAGGCCCCGGGGGTGAAGGAGCCTGCGGCGCCGCGCAAGGCGCGCCTGCAGGCAGGGGCGCGCGTCTTCCATCTCCAGACCAATCGGGCGAGGCGAACAAAATGCAGAGTAGCGAAGCGGTGCTGACGCAGGCGCGCGCAGCCTTGGCGCATGTGCCTTATCAGGGTCATGTCCTCCATCCCACCATCCAGTTGCGGCTTTCCGACGGCGCGCTGATCCTGGAAGGCGAGGTGGCCGATATCGTCGACAAGACCCGGGCCGCGGCGACGGTGCGGCGCGTGGACGGTGTAACCAGCGTGATTGATCACCTGCGCGTGGCCAATGGCGGCATGCAGGTAGGCGACGGCGAACTGCGCGACGCGGTGTGCGAGCGCCTGCTCAATGCCATCGATTTCCGCAATTGCAGGATCTGCGCGCGCGTCAAGGGCAAGCCCGAGGCCATGCGCGAAGCCGTGGGCGAACGCAGCGGCTGGATTGAAGTGGAAGTGCACGACGGCGTGGTCACGCTGTGGGGGCAGGTAATCAGCCTGTCGCACATGCGCCTGGCAGGGGTGCTGGCCTGGTGGTCGCGCGGTTGCCGCTGCGTGGTCAATGAGCTGGTGGTAGCGCCCGCCGAAGCCGACCGCGACGACGAAATCACCGAGGCACTGATGCTGGTGCTGGAGACTGATCCCTTCATCGATGCCGGCCAGGTCAGCGCGCGCACCGAGAACCGCGTGGTGACGCTGGAAGGCTGCGTCGCCAGCGAGGACACGCGGCGCCAGGCCGAGCGCGACGCATGGTACGTGCAGGGCGTTGAGAACGTGGTCAACCACATCGCCTTGCGCACCTGAGCGCTGCCCTGGGCGCGGTCACTCCCCGGTGCCGCGCCGTACCGCGGCATCTTCCATGCGCCAGTAGCGCCGCCGCGCCCGCAGCGCAAAGCGGGCGCGATAGTCTGACATCGACATGCCCGTGGTGCGCTGGAACAGCCGCCGGAACGCGGCGGCGTCGCTGTAGCCGCAGGCTTCGGCAATGCCCTGCGTGCCGTGCAGCGTGACTTCCAGCAGCATGCGTGCGCGCTCCACGCGCAGGGTGTGCAGGTAGTCCAGCGGGCTCAGCCCGGTGACCTGGCGGAAATGCCGCAGCAGCGTGCGTTCGCTGACCGCGGCCGCCTGGGCCACCGCGGCCAGCTTGTAGGGCTCGGACACATGGTCCTGCAGCCATTGGATGGCGCGATACACCGGGCTGTCGGCGGTGCGGCTGAGCCAGCGTTGCGACACCAGCGCCGGCACGCTGCGCTGGCGCTCGGGCTGGAACAGCATCAGCCGCGACGCCGCCTGTGCCAGGTCCGGGTCGTGCAGGTGGCCCAGCACGCGCAGCATGAATTCCACCTGCAGCGCCGGCGCCACGCACGAGAACACACGCTGGTGCACGCTCATGGCCTGGTCGCTGCCCAGGTCGCAATGCGGATACTGGCGCATCATCCAGCTCTGGTACATCCACGGCGCGCCGGTCCTGGCGCCGTCGAGCAGCCCCAGCTGCAGCGGAAAGACCATCCCCGACGAACACGCCGCGATCCAGCCGCCGGCCTGCGCATGGCGTTCCACCAGGCGCAGCGCCGCGGCATCGCGCTTCACGATCTCGCCCAGCTGCAGCGCATTGCTGGCCAGCAGGGCCGGGATCACCAGCAGCGTGCGGCGGTCCGCGGCCCGTGCGCGCCGGGTGGAGGACACCAGCCCCGGCAGGTCCGCCGCCAGCGTGCGCCCGTTGCTGCCGCACAGCTGCCAGCTCAGCGTGGGCGCGGCGTCGGGCCGCTGCAGGCTGGCGACGCCGGCCACGGTGCGGAGCACGTCGAGCGTGGTGAACAGGCTGCCCGGCATGGCTTGCGGCAGCCATAGCAGGCGGACATGCAGCGGGATGTTCTGTGACGGCGGCGCGATGGCGGCGGGCATGCCTGGGGGCGTGGTCGGGTGCATGGCGCGAAGAGTTGGCAGGATGCCGTGGCGGGATCGGCATCCGGATTGGCGATATTGATCCTCCACTAAGGTTCTGGCAAGGGCTAGCATCGTGCCGTTGTGCCGCGGCGCCGCCCGTGCGCCGGGGCATGGCACCAACAAGACCAATCCGAGGAGATTCCATGCCGTTTTCCGTTCGCCACGTTGCCGTTGCCGCCGCCCTGACGCTTGCCGGGGCCGGTACCCTGGCCAGTGCCGCCCAGCCCGATGCCGCGCTGCTGTCCGCCGCGCAGTCGGCCCAGCCCGCGCTGGTGCAGTCGCTCAAGGAGATGGTGTCGATCGAATCCGGCAGCGCCAACGCGAAGGGGCTGGCGCAGATGGCCGGCTATACCGAGAAGCGCCTGCAGGCGCTGGGCGCGAAGGTTGAACGCATGCCCGTCACCAAGGGTCCGGGCACCATGGTCAAGGCCACCTTCACCGGTACCGGCAAGCGCCGCATCATGCTGATTGCCCACATGGACACGGTGTATCCGGACAACACCCTCGCCACGCAGCCCATCCGCGAGGAAGGCAACCGGCTGTACGGGCCGGGCATTGCCGACGACAAGGGCGGCATCGCCGTGATCCTGCACTCGCTGGAGATCCTGAAGAACCAGGGCTGGCGCGACTATGCGCAGATCACGGTGCTGTTCAACCCGGACGAGGAGGTCGGCTCGGTCGGCTCCGGCGAAGCCATCGCCGCGCTGGCCGCGCAGCACGACGTGGTGCTGTCGTGCGAGCCGACCGCGGCCAAGGACGTGGTCAAGGCCGAGTCGCTGCTGCTGGGCGCTTCCGGCACCGCCACCGCCACGATGCAGGTCAAGGGCCGAGCATCCCACGCCGGCGCCGCGCCGGAGCGCGGCCGCAATGCGCTGCTCGAACTCGCCCACCAGCTGCAGCAGACGCGCGACACCGCCAGCCTGGTGCCGGGCTCGCAGCTGAACTGGACCCAGGCGCAGGCCGGCACGGTGCGCAACCAGATCCCGGAAAGCGCTGTCGCCTACGGCGATGTGCGCACCACCGCGGCCGGCGCCGCCGAGAAGCTGAAGGTGGCGCTGCAGGACAAGGTCAAGTCCGGCCAGCTGGTGCCGGAGACGCAGACCACGGTGACGATGGAAGAGGGCCGCCCGCCGTTCGTGGCCGACGCGCGCGGCCGCGCGCTGGCCAAGCGCGCGCAGGAGATCTACGCCGAGCTGGACGGCCGCACGCTGGCCCTGGCCGAAGGCACCGGCGGCGCCACTGACGCCAGCTATGCCGCGCGCTCGGGCAAGCCCGCGGTGGTGGAAAGCTTCGGGCTGGCCGGCTTCGGCTATCACGCCCGTGACGAGTACATCGAACTGGACTCGATCGTGCCGCGCCTGTACCTGATGACCCGCATCCTGCAGGATATCGGGCGCAACTGAGCCGGCGCCGCCAGGCCTGCATTGCCGGCGCCCGGTTGCCCCTCCCGGCAAGCCTGCTACAGTGTCATGGCTGCCCGCATGCGGCGGCCATGACAAAAGAGACCTTGCAGGGGGAGACAGAGATGAACCGCAAAGGCTTGCTGGACGCGGCCACGGCACTGGAAGACCTGGCCGCCGGCCGCACCCCCGCACCCGCGCAGGTGGCCGCCGGTGCCGCCGCGCTGGAAAAAATCCACGCCGATTACCCGGCCTGGCGCGACGTGGGCGATGCCTTGTTTGGCCTGAAGGCGCTGGCCGGCGGCAGCGGCATGGCGCTGGACACCAAGGGGCGCCAGCGCGCCGGCCGGCTGGCCGATGTGGTGCGCAGCCTGCTCGACCAGATCTGAGGGGCGGTGCTCCCGGGAACCCGTTCTACAGCATCGACTCGATCGGCAGGATCGACAGGAACCAGATGCCAAGCCGGCGCCACCAGCTGGTGTTCGGCTCGGTGTCGTGGCGGATGACTTCGTCGTCGCGCCGTTCCAGCCAGTACAGCTTGCCGGTTTCATCGAGCTTGACCTGGTAGGCCGCGCGCGGCACCACGCTGGCGAAGGTGGATTCGATCCGGCCGGCCAGATCCGGGCTGTCGATGACGAAGCCCAGTTCGGTGTTGATCGTGGCCGAGCGCGGGTCGAAATTGAACGAGCCCACGAAGACCCGGGTGCCGTCGACGGCAAAGGTCTTGGCGTGCAGGCTGGAGCCCGAGCTGCCAAAGGGGCCGGCGCGCTCTTCCTTCTTGCCGGGCGCGGCCGAGCGGCGCAGTTCATACAGGTCCACGCCAGCTTCCAGCAGTGCCTTGCGCCGCTTGGCATAGCCCGAATGCACGGCGGCCACGTCGGTGGCTTCCAGCGCATTGGTCAGCACGCGCACCGCCACGCCGCGCCTGGCCATGTCGGCAAAATAGGACGTGCCGCCCGTCGATGGCACGAAGTAGGGCGAGACCAGGTCAAGCTCGCGCTGCGGGTCGCCCAGGATTTCACGCAGCTGGTGCGCCACCAGGGTGTCGCGCGATGCCTCGCCGAGAGCCTTGGCCGGGTTGTCGCTGACCATGCGCGTTCTTGCCCACTGGAACCGCAGCGTGCCGTCCAGCATCCGCTGCACGTCAGGCAGGTCGCGCACCGCGGCCAGGTAGGCGGCGGCAGCGGGGTTCTGCTCGACTGCGCGGGCATTGCTGACCAGCGCCTGCAGCCGTTCGACGCTGACCGGCGGCACCAGCCGGTCCACCGGGTAGGCCGACGCACTGGACCAGTAGCGGTCGAAATCGTGCGCCACGTCGCCGGCCGCGGGCCCGATGGCGATCACGTCGAGGTCGGCAAACAGCACGCCATCGGTGGCGCCGAAGTATTCGTCGCCGACATTGCGCCCGCCGATGATGGTGGCGACGCCGTCGGCGGTGAAGGACTTGTTGTGCATGCGCCGGTTCAGGCGCCGGAAATCAGTCAGGAAATTGAGCGCCTTGGGGTGGCGGATCACGAACGGGTTGAATATCCGCACCTCGACCTGCGGATGCGCGTCCATGGCCGCCAGCCATTCGTCCATGCCGGCGATGCCGTTGTCGTCAAGCAGCAGGCGCACGCGCACGCCGCGGTCGGCGGCTTCATGCAACGTTTCCAGCAGCAGGGTGCCGGTCAGGTCGTCGCGCCAGATGTAGTACTGGACGTCTAGCGTGCGCTGCGCGGTGCGCGCCAGATGCACGCGCGCGGCAAAGGCAGCGTAGGCATTCTCGAGCGGATGGATGCCGCTCAGGCCCGGATGGCGCGCCACTTCGCCGGCCACCGCCTGGCCCAGCGGAGTGGCCTGGGATTCGGCGGGCGTCAGCGCAAAGGATTCGGTGCGGGGATCCAGCGGCGGCAAGGCGCAGCCGCCGAGCAGGGCGGCACAGCACAGCAGCAGCGAATTGGCACGCAGGCGGCGGTGGGGGGCGAACGCGGCGTCTGTCGGCGATGGCATGGCGGGTCCTGTCGGGCCCCTCGCGGGGTCCGATCGTTACGGCAATGCCGCCATGTTGCCATGCCGCGCGGGCCGCGGGCTTAATTACGCACCGGGAGCGGGAAGTGGTGGCGCGCCACGGGGCTCCGGCGCATCGCTCAGGCCAGGGACGATATAGAGACGGGCGTGCTCTCCTTACGCCTTGAGGCGGCGGTCCGATGGCGCTGGCAGGAACTGGTCAGTCCAGATGTCCGCCACCGTCAGCGGCGCCTTGATGCCGAAGGCGCCGACGGTTTCATCCAGCGTTGCCTGCAGCCGTGCCGGCGTGGCCGCGCCCCAGCCGTCGCGCCGGGTGTCGGGCGTCTTCATGGTGCCGTCGACGATCAGGCGCAGGCGCTCAGTCTCCAGCGCCTGGTCGGCCAGCGGCTCGCGCGCCTTGACCGCGGCACCGCCCGCGGCGGGATTGGCAATGGCGTCGAGCCAGCCGCGGGTAGAGGCCTTGACGAAGGCCTTCATCACCTCCGGATCGGATGTCATGCTCTTGCGGTTGGCCACCAGCCCGTTGCCGTAGGACTTCATGCCGTAGTCCGAGAAGCGGAACACGGTGATCCTCTCTGGCCCCATGCCGCGCGCCTTCAGGTTCACCAGGCCGGTGAAGAAGAAGTAGGCGGCGGCATCGAAGTCGCCCTTGACGAAGCGCGTGTCGCCGATATCGGGCGTGACGCTCTCCCACTTCACGCCGCCGGGGTCGAAACCCTGTGCCCTGGCGAAGACCGGGAACAGCTTGCGCGAGGCATTGAACGGCTGGCCCAGGATGGACTTGCCGGCCAGGTCCGCTGGCCTGACGATGCCGCTGCCCTTGCGCACCAGGATCGCGTTCGGATTCAGGTCATACTGGATGGCCACCGCCTTGAGCGCGGCGGACGGATTGGTGGTGTTGAATTCGATCATCGCCGCGAGGTCGGCCGAGGCGCAGTCATAGGCGCCGCCCGCGACCAGGCTGATGGCCGAGGCCGAGCCGTTGCCGGTATCGATGGTGACGTCCAGCCCGGCGTCCTTGTAGTAGCCGCGCTGGTGCGCCAGCAGGAACCCCGCGCCCGAGGCTTCCACCTTCCAGCCGAGATTGAACTTGAACTTCTGCAGCGAGCCCGCCGCGCGGACATGGGGCACCGCGAACGGGGCGGCGGCAAGCAGGGCGGTGGCGCCAGTGGCGCGCAGGAAGGAACGGCGACGCATGTCTTTCTCCGGAACGAATGTCACTGGACGATGCGTGCGCGGGCCGGTGGCGCGGGTGCGGAAGGAGAGCGTGGCCTCCCAGGACGCCGGCACCACGCCGCGCCGGCATGCGGCCAGGGCATGCGCGGGGACCGTGCACATCATCGGGAGCAATTTCCGGGCGGCGTGCCGCTGAACGCTTCTACTCCGCTGCGGTTTCAGCAGGATCCGTGCCGGGCGCTGCGCGGCGCCATGCACCAAGCCGTTGCCCGGCATGCGCCATCACGGCGCAAGCCCCGGCGCAATCGCTGCGATCCCGGTGCAAAAACCCCTGGCCCGGAACCTGCATAACCTCGGGCAAGAGTAGAAGCGTTCACCATCCGCGCGGCGCGTCGCAGACGCACGCCGGATGGCCGGGAATTGCTCTTGAAGTCCGTGCCTCTCGCCATCGCGCAGGCTGGCACAGGCGACCTCAGGAGCGCGTTGTCCCGGCGTGCGTTGCCATGGTGGTCTGCCTGTGCCGGCGAGGGGCCAATCCCTGACCCGCTTTGCACAAGGAACACCATGAGCCAACCAGACACCGCCTACGCCCTGGCCGAACTCCACCGCGAATCGCGCATGGGCGCGTTCGGTTCGGAAACCCGCCAGCGCGAGATCCGCCGCATCGACCTGTCCGACTACGCGCGGCGCAAGGCGCAGATCGCCGACGAACTGTGGCAGGCATCGGTCGACGTCGGCTTCTTCCAGATCGCCAACCACGGCATCGACCTGGCCAGCGTGCGCGAAGCCTTTGCCATGACCGAGCGCTTCTTCGCGCTGCCTGACGCCGTCAAGGCGCAATACCCGCTGCAGAAGGCCAACAACGCCGGCTGGGAAAGCCGCGCGCAGGTGCGCCCCTCGACCGGCACCCCGGACCAGAAGGAGTCCTACCAGATCACGCGCCCGCACATGGCCGGGCTGTGGCCCGGCGATGACGAACTGGAAGGCTTTCGCGCCACCATGCTTGCCTTCGAGGCGCAATGCTGGGAGGTGGGCATGAAGGTGCTGTCATGCTTCGCCGGCAAGCTCGGCTTTGCCAGCGACTTCTTCACGCAGGCGCACGATCCGCGGGCGCCGGACTACCAGAGCACGCTGCGGCTGCTGCACTACTACGCGATCCCGCCCGAACTGCGCGACAAGCTGGAGCTCTGGCGCGCCGGCGCGCATACGGATTTCGATTGCCTGACGCTGCTGTTCCAGCGCCCCGGCCAGGGCGGGCTGCAGGTCTGCCCCGGCAAGGAGATGGAGGCGCAGGCATGGACCCCGATCGAGCCGGACGAGGAAGTCATCACCTGCAATATTGGCGACATGCTGATGCGCTGGAGCGACGACCGGCTGCCGTCGAACTTCCACCGCGTGCGCAATCCCGCGCCGGATGAATACATGGGCCCGCGCTACAGCATGGCGTTCTTCTGCCAGGCCAACCGAGGTGCGATGATCGAAGGGCCGGGTGGCAAGTATCCGCCGATCAGCGCGGGGGACTACCTGCGGCAGCGGGTGAATGCGAATTTCAAGGGGTATTGAGGCGCGGAAGAATTTCCATGCCGACGGTCTGCTCCCCCTCTCCCGCTTGCGGGAGAGGGAGTCCACCCGCAGTCGCTGGACGCGCCGGTAGTGAGCCTACGACTTACGAAGCCGCGACAACCCCGCAAGCAATCCGCCCGCCCGCATTACCGGTCGGCTGCGTCTTGTAGTCGTCCGGATCCTTGTGTACCACCACCGCGCGGCCGATCACCCCGTTGGCGCCCGTGCCAACGGTCAGGTCCGGCAGCAGCATGCTGACGCGAACGTTGCCGCTGGCGTCCGCGGTGACGTTGTTCATGTCGCCGGCATGGTGGTCAGGCATGGTCATCTGGCCGTGGGGCTTGCCGGTCGGGTTGAAGTGGCCGCCCGCGCTCATCGCGTCAGGCGCGGAGCAGTCGCCCTTCTCATGGACGTGGAAGCCGTGCACGGAGTTGGGCGGCAGGCCGGTGATCGCCGCAGTCATCATCACGCCGCCGGGCTGCTGCTGGAAGGTCACGGTGCCGCCGGTATTGCTGCCGCTCTTGGGCTGGAGTGTGGCCGCCGCCCTGGCGCTGCTGCTGGCGCTGGTGCCGGACGCGCTGGCCGCAGACGAGGAGCTCATGCCGGAGCCGGCGCAGCCGGCCAGTGCAATGGTCGCGGCGATGCAGGCCGCCAGGGGGGTAAGCACTTGTTTCATCGGACTCCTCTTCTTGTCATGATTTCGGAAGAAACAGTATAGGCTGGCCGGCGCCAGGCCGATTTCCGGTTTTGTCCTACATGCCGCACTAGACTGAGTGCACTAGTGTCCTGTTCCGTAGATACGGAACAGGACACTAGCCAATCACGCCATCAGGCTGCGGCTGCCAGCCGCTGCTGTGCCGCACCAAAGTGCGGGTGGCGCGAGAACAGGTCCGCTGCCCAGTTGACGAACACCCGCACCTTGGCCGACAGGTGCCGGTTCTGCGGATACATCGCCGAGATCGGCAGTTCTTCGGTCTGCCAGTCGGTCATGACCTCCACCAGCCGGCCGCTGGCCACATAGGGCTCGGCCATGGCGCGCGAGACCCGTGCCACGCCGTGGCCTTCCAGGGCGCAGCCCATGTAGACATCGGCATCGTTGGTGGAAATGGCCGACGGCAGCAGCACCTCGCTGCGCTCCATGCCGCGCGCCATGGGCCACGGCATCTCACGGCCGGTGCGGTTGGACAGGAAATTGACCGCCTTGTGCTGGGCCAGTTCGGCCAGGTCGTGCGGGGTGCCGAAGCGGTTCAGGTAGATCGGCGAGGCGTAGAACGCCAGTTGTACATGGCCGATGCGGCGGGCCACCATGGATTCCTCGACCGGCGTGCCCACGCGCAGCACCACGTCCACGCCTTCCTGCAGCAGGTCGATCGGCTTGCCGTTGATGGTCAGGTCCAGCTTCAGGTCCGGGTAGGCCTGGAAGAATTCGTGCAGGTGGGGCACCAGCACCAGCTGCGCCAGCCCCGCGGTGGTGTCCACCGACAGCGTGCCGCGTGGCGAGTTGTTCTGCCGCGTCAGCGACTGCTCGGCTTCCTCGACATCGGCCAGGATGCGCACGCACCGTTCGTAATAGGCCGCGCCGTCGTTGGTCACGCTGATGCGGCGCGTGGTCCGGTGCAGCAGCTTGACGCCCAGGTGGGTTTCCAGGTTCTGGATCAGGCGGGTCAGCGTGGCCTTGGGCAAGTCCATCGATTCCGCGGCGCGCGCAAAGCTGCCGACGTCCACGACCCGGGTGAATGCCTGCATTGATACGAGACGGTCCATGATGAGGTTCCGACGATAGATCCGAACGGCGTGCCGCGCGCGCTCGTGACGCACGTGGCCATGCTGGTTGTTGTTGTGGGGAGTCTGCCGGCTGGCTGGTACAGGGACTGCGCGCTGGCTGGGCGCGGGTTCCGGCATGGATTTCTGATCGGGCGCGCACCGGCCTGGCAGACCGCCGCGCGTGCCGAGAGCCGCAGTGAATCACAAAATCCAAGACCTTGTCATGCGTGGGGATATGCGGTTTCAGTGGCATGACGGGGCGGTTTGCGATTATTCCAATCCCGGAACAGTGCATTGGCGATCTCTCGCTTTATCCCATCCTCGTCAATCACCATAATCCGTTGCATCGCAACACTCAAGCGCATTGTTTCCGCCGTGCGCCAACGCCATGTCCGAGAAGCCAGGCCAACGCCCTGATGCAGCCAGCGCCGCCTCTGCCCCCACGGCAGCCGGGCAGGGGCAGGTGCGCGTGGCCGAGCATACGGTGACCAGTGACGGGCGCGAGATCCTGGTTCGGGTGTGCTACCCGGCGGGCTATCCGGCGCCGGGCGCCGAGGGCGCCGCGCTGCTGCCCTGGCTGGTGTACCTGCATGCCGGCGGCTTCGTCGAAGGCGGCCTGGAACACGCATGCCATCTGGTGCAGGACCTGGCCACCACGGTGCCGGCGGTGGTGGTAACGCCGGCGTATTCGCTGGCGCCGGACCATCCGTTCCCGGCGGCGCCGGAGGACGCGCACAGCACGGTGCAGTGGGTGCTGCGCAATGCCCGGCGGCTGAAGCTGGACAAGACCCGCTTTGCGCTGGTGGGCGAGGAGGCCGGGGGCAACCTGGCGATCGCGCTGGCGCAGATGCTGCGCGACCGCGGTACCGCGCAACCGCGCGGGCAATGGCTGATCCGCCCGGTGACGGACCCGTGCCTGCAGCATGCGTCCTGCGCGGGGTTCGACGGCGGGCAGGTGCCGATGGACACCCTGCGGCGCCTGGCCGACAACTATCGCGATTACCTGCCGACGCCGGCGGATACGGTGCATCCGTATGCCGCCCCGGCGCTGGCCTCGCGCCTGGCCGGGCTGCCGCCCACGCTGGTCCAGGTGGCTGAATACGACGCGCTGCGTGCCGAAGGCGAAGCCTTCGCCGGGCGCCTGGCCAAGGCCGGTGTGCCCGCCCAGGCCATGATCATGCCCGGCGCCTGCGGCGACGGCGTGGAAGAGGCCCATGACAGCTGTCAGGCATGGGTCGACGAAGGTGCGCGGTTCCTGCGGCGATGTCTGGCCGCGGCCGACGATACCTCATCCCTGACTGAACGCCGCGCTGACGCCAACGCCAGCCGGCCTGGAGCCAAGCCCGCCGGCTGAGCCGCTCCAGACAACCGCCAGCCGGCTCTGTTTCGGCCAGAGCCAGGACCGCCGCGACACGCAAGCGGTCCTAAGTCCGACCATCAGTTTGGCCATGGTCCCGGTCCGCCCACGCGGACCGGCAGGCGGCGTTCGGCCATTTGCTTTTCCGGTTGAAGAAAACCCGATCCAGGAGTTTGAGAAATGCAGCAGCAGAAACGACGTACTTTGATTGCCCTCGCCATCGTCGTGGTGCTGGGCGCCGGCGTGGCCGGCTCGATCTTGCGCCCGTGGCATGGCGGCGAAGCCCATGCCAACACCCCGCCGCCCGCGCCGGCGATTGAAGTGGCCGCCGTGGTCGGCCAGACCATCACCGAGTGGGATGAGTTCTCCGGACGGGTCGAGGCCGTGGAGCGCGTCGAGATCCGCCCGCGCGTCGGCGGCACCATTGACGCCGTGCACTTCCGCGAGGGCGCGCTGGTGAAGAAGGGCGACCCGCTCTTCACGATTGACCCGCGTCCTTATGCCGCGGAAGTCGCCCGTGCCGACGCCGCGCTGGGCGCGGCGCAGGTGCGCGCCGCCCATGCGCAGAGCGAACAGACGCGCGCCCAGCGGCTGCTGGACGACAACGCGATCTCGAAGCGCGAGTTCGACGAGCGCATCAACGCGGCCCGCGAAACCAGTGCCAACGTGCGGGCTGCCCAGGCGCAGCTGGAAACCGCACGCCTGAACCTGGCCTACACCCGCATCACCGCGCCGGTCGCCGGGCGCGTGTCGCGCGCCGAGATCACCGTCGGCAACCTGGTGGCTGCGGGCACGGGCTCGCCGGCCCTGACCACGGTGGTGTCGGTGTCGCCGATCTATGCCAGTTTCGAGATCGACGAGCAGAGCTACCTGCGCTACACCGCGCCGGGTGCCGGCGGTGGCCAGCCCAACCTGCCGGTCTACCTGGGCCTGGCCAACGAGGACGGCAATCCGCATGAGGGCAAGATCCAGTCGGTCGACAACCGCCTGGACCCGCGCAGCGGCACCATCCGCGTGCGCGCGGTGTTCCAGAACGAAGACGGGCGCCTGCTGCCGGGACTGTACGCCAAGGTCAAGCTGGGCGGCGGCGCGCCGCATGCGGCGGTGCTGGTCAATGACCGCGCCATCGGCACCGACCAGGGCAAGAAGTTCGTGCTGGTGGTCGACAAGACCAACAAGCTGGTCTACCGCGAAGTGGAACTGGGGCCTAACCATGACGGCCTGCGCGTGGTGCGCAAGGGCCTGAAGCCGGGCGAGACCATCGTCGTCAATGGCCTGCAGCGCGTGCGGCCGGGCGACACGGTCCAGCCCAAGCCGGTGGCGATGGCCTTCCGCAGCGAACTGGAACCACGCGGCACTACGCCTGACCGCAAGCAGGCTGCGAGCGAGAAGGGCGAAGCCGACGTGAAGCCGGTGAGCTGAGTCATGCGAGCCGATGGTTTGCTCCCCTCTCCCGCTGAGGGGAGAGGGAGCCGGCCTGAGCGATGTTTGATTCCGTCGCTTATGGTAACCACGTGAACCCGCACACCCAGCGCCCCTAGTTTTTTTCGCTCCCAAAGCAGTTGATGGTGCCCGCCATGGCGGGCCGCCAGGGGAGCGTTTTTGCAGAGACCAAGATGAATCTCTCTAAATTTTTTATCGACCGCCCCATCTTCGCGGGGGTGCTGTCGGTGCTGATCTTCCTGATTGGCGCCATATCGATGTTCAAGCTACCGATCTCGGAGTACCCGGAAGTGGTGCCGCCGTCGGTGGTCGTGCGCGCGCAGTTTCCGGGCGCCAACCCCAAGGTGATTGCCGAGACCGTCGCTTCGCCGCTGGAAGAGCAGATCAACGGCGTCGAAGACATGCTGTACATGTCTTCGCAGTCCAACAGCGACGGCCTGCTCACGCTGACCGTGACCTTCAAGCTGGGCACCGACCCGGACAAGGCCCAGCAGCTGGTGCAGAACCGCGTCTCGCAGGCCGAGCCGCGCCTGCCGGAAGACGTGCGCCGGCTGGGCATCACCACGGTCAAGAGCTCGCCGGACCTGACCATGGTGGTCCACCTGGTCTCGCCCAACGACCGCTATGACATGACCTACCTGCGCAACTACGCGGTGATCAACGTCAAGGACCGGCTGGCGCGCCTGCAGGGCGTGGGCCAGGTGCAGCTGTTCGGCTCGGGCGACTACGCCATGCGCGTCTGGCTCAATCCGGAGAAGATGGCCGAGCGCCAGCTCGCCACCAGCGACGTGGTCAGGGCCATCCGCGAGCAGAACGTGCAGGTGGCGGCCGGCGTGATCGGCCAGTCGCCGGCGCTGCCGGGCGCGGACCTGCAGCTGTCGGTCAATGCGCAGGGCCGCCTGAGCACGGTGGAGGAGTTCGGCGATATCGTCGTGCGCACTTCCGCAGACGGTGCCGTCACGTACCTGAAGGACGTTGCCCGCATCGAGCTGGGCGCGTCTGAGTACGCACTGCGCTCGCTGCTGGACAACAAGCCGGCGGTGGCCATTCCCATCTTCCAGGCGCCGGGCTCCAACGCCATCCAGATCTCGGATGACGTGCGCAAGACCATGGAAGAGCTCAAGCAGAACTTCCCGGACGGCATCGACTACAGCATCGTCTATGACCCCACGCAGTTCGTGCGCCACTCCATCGAGGCGGTGACGCATACGCTGTTCGAGGCCATCGCGCTGGTGGTGCTGGTGGTGATCCTGTTCCTGCAGACCTGGCGCGCGTCGATCATCCCGCTGCTGGCGGTGCCGGTGTCGATCGTCGGTACCTTCGGGCTGATGCATGCGTTCGGCTTCTCGATCAACGCGCTGTCGCTGTTCGGGCTGGTGCTGGCCATCGGTATCGTGGTCGATGATGCGATCGTGGTGGTGGAAAACGTCGAGCGCAATATCGAAGAGGGGCTGACGCCGAAGGAGGCCACCTACAAGGCCATGCGCGAAGTCAGCGGCCCCATCATCGCCATCGCGCTGACGCTGATCGCCGTGTTCGTGCCGCTGGCCTTCATGACGGGCCTGACCGGCCAGTTCTACAAGCAGTTCGCGCTGACCATCTCGATCTCGACCATCATCTCGGCGTTCAACTCGCTGACGCTGTCGCCGGCGCTGTCGGCACTGCTGCTCAGGAGCCATGACGCGCCCAAGGACTGGTTGTCGCGCTGGATGGACCGCGTGTTCGGCGGTTTCTTCAAGCGCTTCAACCGCTTCTTCGGCCGCAGCGCTGAAAGCTATGGCCGTGGGGTGAAGGGCGTGATCCGCCGCAAGGGCTCGGTATTCGGGGTCTACGCGGTGATGCTGGCGCTGACCTGGGGCGTGTTCCAGCTGGTGCCCAAGGGCTTTGTGCCGGCGCAGGACAAGCAGTACCTGGTGGGCTTTGCCAAGCTGCCGGACGGCGCCACGCTGGACCGCACCGAGGACGTGATCCGCAAGATGAGCGATATCGCGCTCAAGCATCCGGGCGTGGAATCGGCGGTGGCCTTCCCGGGCCTGTCGATCAACGGCTTCACCAACAGCCCCAGCGCCGGCATCGTCTTCGCCACGCTCAAGCCGTTCGAGGAGCGCAAGACCAAGGAGCTGTCCGGCGCGGCGATCGCGGCCGACCTGAACCAGAAGTACGCGGCCGTTCAGGATGCCTTTATCGCGGTGTTCCCGCCGCCGCCTGTGCAGGGCCTGGGCACCATCGGCGGTTTCAAGCTGATGATCGAGGATCGTGCGGCGCTGGGCTATGACGCGCTGTTCGAGGCCACCAACGCGTTTGCCAACAAGGCGCGCGCCACGCCCGAGCTGACCGGCATCTTCAGCAACTACCAGGTCAACGTGCCGCAGCTCGACGTCAAGCTGGACCGCGTCAAGGCCAAGCAGCTGGGCGTGCCGGTGACCGAGGTGTTCGACACGCTGCAGACCTACCTGGGCTCGGCCTATGTCAACGACTTCAACAAGTTCGGCCGGACCTACCAGGTCAAGGTGCAGGCAGACGCGCCGTTCCGCGCCCATGCCGAGGACATCCTGCAGCTGAAGACGCGCAACGCCGCCGGCGACATGGTGCCGCTGTCGTCGCTGGTGCAGGTCAAGCAGGGCTTTGGTCCGGACAGCGTGGTGCGCTACAACGGCTTTACCGCCGCCGACATGAACGGCGGGCCCGCGCCCGGGTTCTCGTCGGGCCAGGCCCAGGCCGCGGCCGAGCGCATTGCCGCCGAGACCCTGCCCAAGGGCATGAAGTTCGAATGGACCGAGCTGACCTACCAGGACATCCTGGCCGGCAATGCGGGGGTGTGGATCTTCCCGCTGTGCGTGCTGCTGGTGTTCCTGGTGCTGGCTGCCCAGTACGAAAGCCTGACGCTGCCGCTGGCGGTGATCCTGATCGTGCCGATGAGCCTGCTGGCGGCGATGACCGGGGTGTGGCTGACGCAGGGCGACAACAACATCTTCACGCAGATCGGCTTCATCGTGCTGGTGGGCTTGTCAGCGAAGAACGCGATCCTGATCGTGGAGTTTGCGCGCGAACTGGAGCATCACGGCCGCACCGTGGTGCAGGCCGCGATCGAAGCCAGCCGCCTGCGCCTGCGCCCGATCCTGATGACCTCGTTCGCTTTCATCATGGGCGTGGTGCCGCTGGTGATCTCCACCGGCGCCGGCTCCGAGATGCGCCATGCCATGGGCGTGGCAGTGTTCGCGGGCATGCTCGGCGTGACCTTCTTCGGGCTGTTCCTGACGCCGGTGTTCTATGTGGCGCTGCGCCTGCTGGCCACGCGCGGCCAGCGCCGCGCGGCCACGCAAGAGCAGGGCGCGCAACTGACGGCATCGGCTGAATAATGGTGATCAACATGAATGCCCCTGCATTTTCGACAACAAATTGGCTGCCTAAGCTGGCGACCCTGGCGGCAGCGCTGATCCTTGCGGGCTGCTCGCTGGCCCCGACCTACAAGGTGCCCGAAACGGCCACCGTGCCGGCCTTCAAGGAGGCCGAGGCCGCCCAGGCCGAAGGCGCGCAATGGAAGACCGCGACGCCGGCCGAAGGCCAGCATCGCGGCGACTGGTGGAAGATCTTTGGCGATGCCGAACTGGACCGCCTGATCGACGCGGCTGGCAGCTCCAACCAGGATCTGGCGATTGCCGCTGCCCGCCTGAAGCAGGCGCGGGCCTTCACGGGTGCCACTGAGGCGGATCTGTACCCGCAACTGAGCGTGGGGCTGGACCCGACACGCGCGCAGCCGTCGGCGGCCTCGCAAGGCTTGCCTGACGGCACGCGGGTGCCGCCGCAGACGGTGCTGAAGGCGCGCGCGTTCGCCAGCTATGAGCTCGACCTGTTCGGCCGCGTCGCGTCCAGCGTCAACGCCGCCCGGGCTGAAGGCGAGGCCGCGGAGGACCTGTACCGCTCGGTGCAGCTGGCGCTGCAGGCCGACGTGGCGCAGGCGTACTTCGCGCTGCGCACGCTGGACAGCGAGCGCGACCTGCTCAATGCCACCATCAAACTGCGCGAGGATGCGCTGTCATTGCTGAAGAAGCGCTATGACGCCGGCGAGACCACCGACCTGGATCCCGCCCGTGCCGAAGCTGAACTCGGCACCGCGCGCGCGGACCTGGCCGGCATCGAACGCCGCCGCGCCAACCAGGAGCATGCGCTGGCGGTGCTGACCGGCGTGCCGCCGGCGGCATTCTCGCTGCCGGCGCGCCCGTTCGACGCGGCGCCGATCGCGATTCCCGCCGGGTTGCCGTCCGAGCTGCTGGAGCGCCGCCCCGACATCGCCGCGGCGGAACGCCAGATGGCCGCGGCCAACGCGCGCATCGGCGTGGCCAAGGCGGCGTTCTTCCCGCGCATCACGCTGACGGGGCTGTTCGGCTTTGAATCGGCGGACCTGTCGAACCTGTTCAAGTGGTCGTCGCGCACCTGGGCGCTGGGGCCGCTGATCGGCTCCACCATCGCACAGACCGTGTTCGATGGCGGCCGCAACAGCGCCAACCTCGCCGGTGCCCGTGCCGCGCACGAGGAATCCGTGGCCGGCTACCGGCAGACCGTGCTGGTGGCGTTCCGCGAGGTGGAAGACAGCCTGGCGGACGTGCGCTGGCTCAGCCAGCAGGCCGGCGCGCTGGACGGCGCACTTGGCGGCGCCCGGCGCGCGGCGCGGATCTCGCGTAGCCGCTACGATGCCGGCGCGGTCGATTACCTGACGGTGATCGATGCCGACCGTACCGTGCTGCAGTCGCAGCGCGAGGCCAACCAGGTGGCAGGCCTGCGCGCTGCGGCAACGGTGTCGCTGATCCGCCGGCTGGGCGGCGGCTGGGGCCCGCTGCCGGAGACGGTGGCGGCCGTGCCGGCGCCGGCGGCCGAGGGCGCGCCGGCATCCCAGGCCCGCTAAGCAGCGCGGGACTGGCGCGATGCTTCCCAGTCACTACACTGGAAGCATCGCGCCATGCGTACACGATGCACGGGGGCGCCCCGGATGCATCCTGTCCCGCCGCCATGCTTGTTCGACACAGGAAACCGTTCTGGGGACTGATCTTCGCCGCGATCACCGTGGGCATGCTGCTGGCGCCGCTGCCATGGTCCGACCGCACCGCCATCCATGACGAGGTGGTGATTGCGCGCCCGCCAGCGCAGGTGTTCGACTACGTGTCCACGCCGCTGCACTGGCCCAAGTGGCATCCGGCCTCGCTCGGCGTGGCGGGAGCGACCGACCATCCGCTGGGGCAGGGCGAGCGCGTGACCGAGACCTTCATGGTGGCGCAGCGCGGTGGCGCGGTGGTCTGGACCGTCATCGAAAGCCAGCGGCCGCGCACATGGTCGATCGAAGGCGTGGCCGAAGGGCGCAGGGTCGGCACCATCACCTACCGGCTTACGCCCGCCATGACGCCGTCGCTGACCCCGTCGGCCGAACGCACGCGCATTGAGCGGGAATTCCGCTACCGGTCGCCTACGCTGCTCTTTGCCCTGATCAACCGCCTGACGCTGCGCGAGCGCGTCCAGGCCGAGTCCACCGAAGCCGTGCGCCGGCTCAAGGCGCTGCTGGAGACGCAGCCGCCATAGCGCGCGGCGACGCCTTGCGTGGGACACCGATCCGGCCTAAGTTGGAGCCATCCCTCAGTGCGTCCAGCGAGGCCCGTATGCCGTTCCAGCTGCAATCGACCGCATTCGCCCCGGGTGGCGAGATTCCCGCAGAGCACACCTGCGAAGGCGCCGATATTTCCCCGCCGCTTGCCTGGACCGGCCTGCCGCCCGGCACGGCCAGCCTGGCGCTGATCGTCGACGACCCCGACGCACCCGACCCCGCCGCGCCGAAAATGACCTGGGTCCACTGGCTGCTCTATAACCTGCCGTCCCATGCCGAGGCGCTGCCGGCGGATATCGGCAAGGCCGGGCTGCCCGCGGGCACGCGCGACGGGCTGAACGACTGGCACCGCGCTGGTTATGGCGGCCCGTGTCCGCCGATCGGGCGGCACCGCTACTTCTTCAAGCTGTATGCGCTGGACGTGGCGTTGCCGGACCTGGGGATGCCTGACAAGGAGGCGCTGGAGCGGGCGATGCGGGGCCATATCCTGGCCACCGCAGAGTTGATCGGCACTTACCAGAAGCTGCAGCGCTAGGCGCGGTGCGGCCGGAGGCTACGTCATGTCGTACCGAATGCTCCGCCTTGATGTTCGTTGGCCGTGGTGGCGGCTGGCGGCGGCCGGGGCGCTGTCACTGCTGGCCGTGGCCGGCCCGCTGCGTGCCCAGCCGCATGAATCCGGCCCGATCACCATCGGCGGTTCGGCGCAGGTGCAGGGGCCGCTGACGGTGCACGGCAAGCTGGTTGTCGCCGGCCACGTCTATGCCAGCGGCCCGCTCACCGCCGCGTATTTCACCGGGCCAGCCACCGCACGGGGGCTGCCGTACGGCGGCGGCTATCTCAAGGTCTTCAACGGCCCGGTGACGGTGCATGGCGACATGGTGGTCAGGGGCGACCTGAGCGTGGCCGGCCCGCTGACCGTGGACGGCCCCATTGCCGCCAGCGGCGGCATCGATGCCGACGGGCCCATGCGCGAGCGCGAATACGGGCGCTGACAGCGCGCACCGGCGCCACGCAATGCCGGCATTGCCTGCCGGTGTTGCACAATACCGGCTTTGCAATTCTTGCATCGACCGGGGACACCGCATGGCAAAGCAGGGCGCAATGGGGCTGAGAGGTATCGCATTGTTCGAGGCCGCCAAGGGCTTGCTGGTGATCGTGGCCGGCCTGGGCCTGGCCGCACTGCTGCACCGCGACGCCCAGGCGCTCGCGGAAGCCATCATCCAGCGCCTGCATGTCAATCCGGCCAGCCGCTATCCCACCATCTTCCTGTCCTTGCTTGCGCATCCCGACAACGCCCGCCTGTGGGCAATCGGCGGCTCTGCCGTGGTCTATACGCTGATGCGCTTTGCCGAAGCGTACGGGCTCTGGCGCGGGCTTGCATGGGGCAACTGGATCGGGGTGTGGTCCGGCGGCATCTACATTCCGCTGGAACTGTACGAGGCCCTGGTCCACCCCAGCTGGCTGCATGGCACGCTGGCGGCAGCCAACCTGCTGGTGGTGCTTTACCTGGCGCGGGGGCTGCTGGCGAAGTCGACCACCAGGGGGTCGTGATCCGATGAACGGTAGGGGCCGGGCGCGTAGTGGCCCGGCACCGCAGGCGCACCCGGCGCCGGGGCGTAGGAGAAGGCCGGAGGCTCGTCGGCATTGATATGCCAGGCATGCACGGCCATGACATGGCGGGCCGCGGCGGCATCGGCAAGCACATGATCGAGATAGCCCGCCTGGCCGTTGTAGACGTAGCTGTACGCCGGCTTCCCGGCGAATTCCGCGACCATGTCGGCATAGCCGCGGCGCGCCAGCACGCGCACGGGGTCTTCCATCGCATAGCTGTTCAGGTCGCCGATCACCAGCACGCCCGCGCCGGCCACGCCCGTCGGCGTTGTGCCCAGCCATTCGGCCAGCGCCTGGGCTGCCTGCACGCGCGCGGGATTCCAGCAACCCTGGCCATCACCCTGGTCGGCTTGCGCGCCGGTGGCCTCGGTGCACGTCTTGGACTTGAAATGATTGACCACGACCGTGACCGGCGTGCCGCCAGCCGCCGCGCGGAAGGTGCCGGCCAGCGGCTGGCGGCTGCGCTCGCCCAGCCAGGTGGTGGCCGCGCGCCCGGCGGGCACGGCGGTGCGGGCGTTGTACAGCAGGCCGACAGCGATGGCATCGCTGCCAAGCGCCGGCGTGCCGGGATCGAGCACGCGCCAGTCCGGCCCCAGCCGCGTGGCCAGCTGGCGGATCGCGCTGTACTGGCCGTAGCCGTCGTTTTCTACCTCCATCACGCCGATCACGTCCGCATCCAGTCCCCGCAGCGCGGCGAGCAGCCTGGCTTCCTGGCGTGCCAGCGCCGCGGCGTCCTGCGCGCCGCGGTTGCCGGGGGCATCGAAACCGCCGCCCTGGCCGTCACCATTGAAGTAGTTCTGCAGGTTGAAGGCGGCCACGCGCAGCGTGGTGGCCGGATGCCGCGGCGGGGCACCGCGGCGCGGGTTGGTGGCCTGGAATACCGGCGCGCTCGCTCCGGGCACCGGCTGCAGGCGCCACTGCCCGTGGCGTTTTTCCAGCACGCCCTGCACGCCGCTGACCGTGTCTCCGGCCCGCACCGGGTGGTCCGCGGCCAGGCGCGGTGGCGGGTAGGGCACCACGGCGGGATACTGCCGCGTCGAGCCATCGTCAAGCAACAGCCGGTTGCGGGCGTTGGCGGCGGCGGCTTGCCGCGCGGCCGTTCCCGGCAGTGCCTGTTGCGTCGGCGCGATGGGCCGGCCGTCGCTCAGCGCCAGAGTGCCATAGCGACCAAGCTCATGGGTATCGGCAACCGTCAGCGTCTGGGGCAGGCGCACCAGCATGCCTTCACGCGCGGCAAGATCGGATTCGCCCGCGACCGGCAAGGCCAGCGTCTGCGGCGTCACCGCCATGCTGCGTGCGCACACCGCCAGCGCACCGGACAGCACCAGCTGCGTCTGCCCGAATTTCTCTTCGACCCTTCCGGACACGCGCACCATGTCGCCGGCGCGCGCCGTGGTGCGTGGCGCATAAACAAACAGGCCTTCCGACACGCCGGGCCGGTGCAGGCGTTGCGCGTCCGCGGTCTGCAGGAAGAAGCCGCGCAGGCTGCCATCGCCGCTGAAGGCCGCGGTGACGACTGCCTCTACCTCCACCACGCTGCCCGCGAGCGGCGACGCCGCCGCGGCACCCTGGATCTCGGCGATCGACGTCGCCGGCGTGCCGCATGGTTGCGATGCAGCATGCGCGCCCGCCAGGCAGGTCAAGGCGAGGGCGGGCAAGACGGCCCGGGCGAGGTGGCGCTTGCGCAGGGACATTCGCATGGTGTTATCGGCAGGTAGTGGCAGGGTGGACGATGCTAACCGCCGCGTGTAACGGAATGCTTGCAGCAGGCATGTGGCCCCGCGATCGTGCTAAGGTAGCAGACACCCGCCGGTGCCCCGGCATCTACTCCATTGGTAAAACCGTCATGATCAAGGAAATCGCACAACTCACCATCAAGCCCGGCATGGACAAGCAACTGGAGCAGGGCGTGAGCCAGGCCACGCCGCTGTTCCTGCGCTCGCGCGGCTGCCACGGCGTGCAGCTGTTCCGCTCGATCGAGCAGCCGGAACAATACACGCTAGTGGTGGAATGGGAGACGGTGGACGACCATATGGTCCATTTCCGCGAATCGCCCGAGTTCCAGCAATGGCGCGCCCTGGTCGGTGAAACCTTTGCCGCGCCGCCTGACGTGCACCACGTGGCCAAGGTCCTGTAAGCGCACGCCATGAGCACCCGGCCGGAACGTCCCCGCCATTTCTCGATGCTGCGCGAGCTGCAGCTGGCCGATGTCTTTACGCTGGGCAATGCGGCCTGCGGCATGGGGTCGGTGTTCTTCGCCATGTTCTACGTGGCCGACCAGCAGTTGTCGCATTTCTACACGGCGGCGGCATTGGCGCCGCTGGCCTTTATTTTCGACGTGCTTGACGGCCGCATCGCGCGCTGGCGCCATGCGCATTCGGCGCTGGGGCGCGAACTGGATTCGCTGGCCGACGTGATCTCGTTCGGCGTCGGGCCGGCCACGCTGGCCTTTGCCGCCGGCATGCGCGGCGGCTGGGACCTGGCCGTGCTGATCTACTTTGTCTGCTGCGGTGTCAGCCGGCTGGCGCGCTTCAACGTCACCGCCGAATCCCTGGCCGAGGGCAGCGACAGCGGCAAGGTCGCCTACTTCGAAGGCACGCCGATCCCGACCAGCGTGCTGCTGACCGCGGTGCTGGCATGGTGCGCCTGGCAAGGCCAGCTTGGCGGCGAACTGCCGGGCGGCGCGTGGGTGCTGGGCCCGGCGGTGCTGCATCCGCTGGCGCTGCTGTTCGCGCTGTCGGGCACGCTGATGGTCAGCAAGACGCTGCGCATTCCCAAGTTCTGAGCCGCCGGCGGCTTCGCTTCTGGCGGCCCCTTGCTGCGGGCCTCAGGCAGGCGCCGCATTTCCCGCCTCGGGACCTGCTGGCCGCGTGATGACCTGCCCGTCGCGGGCCCCGCTGTGCGCGCCGTGCTGCCAGGTAATGGTGCCGTTGACGATCACGGTGTCGATGCCTTCGGCTGGCCGGGTGGGGGTTTCGTAACTGGCGGCATCGCGCACGTTGGCCGCATCGAAAACGACGATGTCGGCATGGTTGCCCACGGTAAGCGTGCCGCGCCGGTGCAGGCCGAAGTTGCGCGCCGTCAGTCCGGTCATTTTCCAGACCGCCGTCTCCAGCGGGAACAGGCCGACCTCGCGGCAGTAGTGCCCCAGTACGCGCGGGAAGGTGCCCCACAGGCGCGGATGCGGGCTGGCGCCGACGGGGATGCCGTCGGAGCCGATCATGGTTTCGTCGAAGGCAAGGATGCGCTGGACATCGTCCTCGTCCATCTGGAAGTAGATCGCGGTGCCAGGCTGCAGGCGGCGCGCCGCTTCGTCCTTGGGCACGCCCCATTCCCTGGCGATGTCGTCGAGATCGCGGCCCGCGCATTCGGGGTGCGGTTCGCTGGCGGCGATCAGCACCCGGCCGTCGAGCATGCCGCGGTCAGTGCGGATCATGGTGGAGCCGGCCGTGTACGGGTAGCAGTCGAGCGACACGCACTGGTGCTTCATGGCCTCGCGGATAAAGGGCAGGGTTACCTGGCTCTTGCCAAAATTGGCCTGCCTCTGCACCTTGTGGTGCGACACCACCACCGGCACGTCGAGCTCTCGGCCGATGCGGAAGGTCTCATCGAGCGAGGCCATGACGTGGTCGGACTCGTCGCGCATATGGGTGACGTAGAGCGCCTTGCGCACACTGAGCGGCCGGCAGACTTCGATGATCTCCTCGGTCGTCGCCATGGCGGCGGGCGGGTAGAAGGTGCCGGTCGACAGGCCGATCGCGCCGGCCTGCATGGCCTCCTCGACCAGCGCCTGCATGGCGGCGATCTCCTTGGCATCGGCTGGCCGGTCCAGCGCCGCCATGGTGACCGCGCGCAAGGTCGAATGCCCGACCATGGCGGCTACATTGACCGAGCTCGGCATGGTACGCAGCGCGTCGAGGTAGGCGGCGAAGGTGGTGAAGCGGCCTTGCGCCGGTGTGTCGATCAGGCTCAGCGGCATCGGCAGATCCATGTCGGCGCGCAGCGGCGCGGCGCTGATGCCGCAGTTGCCGGCGATCACGGTGGTGACGCCCTGCGAGACTTTGAACGGCATGGTGGGTTGCGACAGCACCGCCTGGTCATCATGCGTGTGCGCGTCGATGAAGCCTGGGGCGACGATCAGGTCCGTTGCATCCAGCACGCGGTCGGCCGTGTGCCCGGCGAGGTCGCCGATCGCAGCGATGCAGCCGTCGCGCACGCCGATATCGGCGCTGAAGCGGGGTGCCTTGCTGCCATCGATCACGGTGCCGCCGGCGATCAGCAGGTCATAGTGCGGGGCGTGTGCAGAGGTGGGGTCGGACATGGGATTCCTTTCCTGGACTGGAGCGTGGCGGTCAGCGGAAATGGCAGGCCACGTGGTGGATGCCGGTGGCGGAGGGACGTTCGGTCAGCAAGGGGGCCTGCTCCTTGCAGCGGGCTTGCGCATGCGGGCAGCGCGTGTGGAAGCGGCAGCCTGCCGGCGGATTGGCCGGGCTGGGCGGATCGCCCTGCAGCAGCAGGCGCCGCGCGGGCCTGCGCGGGTCGGGCACCGGCACGGCGGACAGCAGGATCTCGGTATAGGGGTGGCGCGGCGCCGAGAACAAGGTGTCGCGGTCGGCCAGTTCGACGATCTGGCCGAGGTACATCACGGCGACCCGGTGGCTGATATGGCGCACCACGGCCAGGTCGTGCGCGACGAACAGGTAGGCGATGCCGAACTCGGCCTGCAGGTCCATCAGCAGGTTGACCACCTGCGCCTGGACGGAAACATCGAGCGCCGATACCGGCTCGTCGCAGGCGATCAGCTTCGGGTTGAGTGCCAGCGCGCGCGCGATGCCCAGCCGCTGGCGCTGGCCGCCGGAGAACTCGTGCGGGAACTTGCGCACGGCTTCGGGCCGCAGGCCGACCTTGCTGAACAGCCATTGCACGCGCTCGTTGCGCTCGGCACGCGACTGCAGGCCGAAGTTGCGCAGCGGCTCGCCCACGATCTCGCCCGCCGTCAGCCGCGGGCTGAGCGAGGCATAGGGGTCCTGGAAGATGATCTGCAGGTCGCGCCGGCGCTGCCGCATGGCGCTTGCCGGCAGGCCCAGCAGTTCCTCGCCGTCGAGCTGCACCGAGCCTGAAGTCGGCTCGATCAGGCGCAGCACCGACTTGGCAGTGGTGGTCTTGCCGCAGCCGGATTCGCCGACCAGCGATAGCGTCTCGCCGTGCTCCACGGTGAAGGACACGCCGTCCACAGCCTGGATCGGCGGGCTGCCCGGTGCCAGCCAGCGCCGCGGTGCGAGGTAGTGTTTCTTCAGGCGGTCGACCTTGAGCAGGGGCGCTGGCGTGGCGGAGATTGTGCTCATGCGATGGCTTCCTGGGCTTGCGGGTTGCATTCGATGCGGCCTTCCTCGACGGCGAAGCAGGCCACCGCATGGTCGCCACCGTGGCGTGTGAGCTGCGGCAGCTCGCGCGCGCAGCGCGCGTTGGCATGCGCGCAGCGTGCCGCGAAGGCACAACCGCGCCGCGCTTCCTGTGGCGAGGGCACCAGGCCGGGGATTTCGGCCAGGCGGCGGCTGGTGTTCATCGACGGCATCGATGCCATCAGCGCGCGGGAGTAGGGGTGCAGCGGGCGGTCGAACAACTCAGTGACGCTGGCTTCCTCGACCTTGAGCCCGGCGTACATCACGATCACGCGGTCGCAGCATTCGGCCACCACGCCCAGGTCGTGCGTGATCATCACCACGCCCATGCCCAGTTCCTGCTGCAGGCGGCGGATCAGGTCCAGGATCTGCGCCTGGATGGTCACGTCGAGCGCCGTGGTGGGTTCGTCGGCGATCAGCACCTCGGGATTGCAGGCCAGCGCCCCCCCATCACGCGCTGGCGCATGCCGCCCGAAAGCTGGTGCGGATACTCGTTGACGCGGCGTTCGGGCTCTGGGATCTGCACCAGCCGCAGCATTTCCACCGCGCGCCTGAGCGCCTCGGAGCGGCTCGCGCCCTGGTGCAGCTGCACGGTTTCGCCAATCTGGCGGCCGATCGTCAGCACCGGGTTCAGCGAGGTCATCGGTTCCTGGAAGATCATCGAGACGCGATTGCCGCGGATGCGGCGCATCTCGCGTTCGCTGAGCTGCAACAGGTCCGTGCCGCGCAGCCGCACAGCGCCGCGGATGCGTGCCGGCGGCGTGGGCAGCAGCCGCATGATGGACAGCGCCGTCACGCTCTTGCCGCAGCCTGACTCGCCCACCACGCCGAGCGTCTGGCCGGCACGCACGGTGTACGAGACGCCGTTGACCGAGCGGGCCGGCCCGGTGAGCGTGTCGAAATGCGTATGGAGGTCCTCCACTTCGAGCAGCGGCTCGCCCGTGGCCGGCCTGACATGGGACATCGCGCGCGACATCGTGATGGTCATGGTTGCGCTCCCGGATTCAGAGTTGCCGCGCCAGGCGCGGATCGAGCGCGTCGCGCAGGCCGTCGCCGAGCAGGTTGATGGCCAGCACCGTCGCGGCCAGCAGGATGCCCGGGTACAGGATGATGTGGAAGGCCACGGCCACGAAATTGCGCCCCTCGGCCATCATGTTGCCCCAGCTCGGCATCTGGGCCGGCACGCCGACGCCGAGGAACGACAGCGCGGCTTCCGTGAGCACGGCGGTGGCGGCCACGAAAGTGGCCTGCACGATCAGCGGCGCCACCATATTGGGCACCACGTGGCGCACCAGGATCACCGGCAGGCGGGTGCCGACCGCATGCGCCGCCTCGACGTAGAGCTGCTCGCGCAGGGTCAGCGCCAGCGAGCGCACCAGCCGCACCACGCGCGGGACCTCGGGTATGGCGATGGCGATGATCACCGCGCCCAGGCTGGCCTGCGTGACGGCCATCAGCGCGATCGCCAGCAGGATGCCCGGGATTGCCATCAGGCCGTCCATCACGCGCATCACCAGGGAGTCCGCCCGGCGCACGAAGCCTGCGACCAGGCCCAGCAACACGCCGGACACGGTTGCCAGCAGCCCGACCGACAGGCCCACGATCATGGAGACGCGGCTGCCCCAGACCGCGCGGCTGAATACGTCGCGGCCGAGCGCGTCGGTGCCGAACCAGTGCTCGGTCGATGGCGGCTGCATGCGCGCCAGCGGGTCGATGTCCTGCGGGTCGACGGTGGCAATCCAGGGCGCGCCGAGGGAGAACACGGCGATCACCGCCAGCAACAGCGCGCCCAGGATCAGCGTGGGGTGCTTGCGCGCCCAGTGCCAGCGCGGCAGCACGAAAGGCGCATGGTCGGGTGCCGGTACGGCAGGTTCGTTCGCGGGCAGGGAAGTGGTCATGTCAGCGGTGTCTCGCGGCGAAAGCCATCAGTACTTGATGCGCGGATCGAACAGCCGGTAGCTGAGGTCGATCATCAGGTTGATCAGCACGTAGACCCCGGCGGAGACCAGCAGCACGCTCTGGATCACCGGGTAGTCGTGGCGCTGCACCGAGTCGACCACCAGGCGGCCGACACCCGGGATCGCAAACACGGTCTCGGTCACGACCACGCCGCCGATCAGCAGCGCGATGCCCATGCCGACGGTGGTGGCGATCGGGATCGCCGCGTTGCGCAGCGCGTGGCCCAGCACCGGCAGCACGCCCAGGCCCTTGGCGCGCGCAGTGCGGATGTAGTCCTCATGCAGCACTTCCAGCACGGTGGCGCGCGTCATGCGCGTCACCAGCGCGATATAGACCAGCGCCAGGTTGACGCAGGGCAGCACCAGGCTGCGCAGCCATGCGCCGGCGCCGTCGGCGAGGCGCGCATAGCCCTGCACCGGGAACCACGGCAACTGGATGGCAAAGGCGTAGACCAGCAGGTAGCCCACCAGGAACACCGGCAGCGAGAATGCCAGCACCGCGAACAGCATTACCAGCCGGTCGACCCAGCTGCCGGCGCGGTACGCGGCCAGCGTTCCCAGTGGCACCGCGACCAGCAAGGTCAGCAGCATGGTCAGCGCGGCGACAGAGATGGTCGGCTCCAGCCGCTGTGCCAGCAACTGCGCCACCGGCACCTGGGTGAAGATGGAGGTGCCGAGGTCGCCGGTGGCGAGCCGGCCGAGCCACAGCAAGAACTGCCGCCACAGCGGCTGGTCCAGCCCCAGCACGCCGCGCAGCCTGGCGATGTCGTCAACGGTCGCGAGGTCGCCTGCGATCAGCGCCGCCGGATCGCCCGGCGACAAGTGGATCAGCAGGAAGACCACCACGGCCACCACTGCCATCACGGGCAGCGTCGCGGCCAGGCGTCTGAGCAGGTAGCCCATTGTCGTGTTTCCCCCGGTGGTTCGTGCTTCGTGGTTATTTGTCGAGCATCCAGACCGTGGGCATGCCGGCCCACATCTTGTCGATGCCCTTGAGGCTGGCACGCGCCGCGAACGCCGACGAGTACTGGCCGGCGTTCACATAGGGCACCGCCTCATAGGCGCGCTTCTGGAAGGCATCGAGCAGTTCCTTGCGCTTGGCGGGCACGGTCTCGCGGACCCAGGCCGTGCGCAGTGCGTCGAGCGGCTTGTCGCAGGGCCAGCCGGGCAGGCTGGTGCCGCAGGGGGCGCTGAGGTAGGCATTGGTAATCGGGGAATCGGCATCGAACTCGCCCGCGACGGTCACGTACATATTCCAGCCCCCGGCCTCGGGCGCATCCCGCTTGGCGCGGCGCGCGCCGATGGAGGCCCAGTCCATGTTCTGCATGTCGACGTTCATGCCCATGCTGCGCATGGTCTGTGCCGCCATCAGGGCTTCAGCGTTGAGCTGGGGAATGTCGGTCGGCACCAGCAGCACCACCTTTTCGCCCTTGTAGCCCGCCGCACCCAGCAACTGCCTGGCACGCGCCGGATCGGCCTTGCGGTACGGTTCGGCGCCGGCAGCGGTATCGTTGGGGCCGCCGCAGATGAAGAAGGTGGCGCAGTAGTTGATGCGCATGTCGAGCGGATAGCCCATGGCCGCGGTGAAGCGTTCCTGGCTGACCGCCTGCAGGAAGGCCTGGCGCACTTTCGGGTTGTTGAATGGCGGATGCAGCTGGTTCATCACCAGCACGCCCTGGTAGGCGCCGCCCGAGCCGATCTTGATGCTGGCGTCGCCGCGCAGCGGGGTGATGTAGTCCGGCGGTACCTGTTCGATCAGGTCGACCTCGCCGCGCTTGAGCGCCGCGATGGCGCTGTTGGCGTCCGGCAGGTAGAGCCATTCGACGCGGTCCACGCGGGGCTGCTTGCTGCCGGCGAGGCCGCTCGCGGGCTCGCTGCGTGCCACGTAGTGCGGGTTGCGCACGAACACCGCCTTGTTGCCCGGCACCCATTCGTCGCGCTTGAAGATGAAGGGGCCGGAGCCCAGCACCTCGGGCAGCGGCGCGGTGGTGGGCATCCTGGCCAGGCGCTCCGGCAGGATCACCGGGGGAAAGCCCGAGGGCTTGGCCAGCGCATCGAGCACCATGCCAAAGGGCTCCTTGAGCGTCAGCGTGAACGTGCGCGCGTCGACCGCCTTCCACTCGGCGCCGGCTTCGCCCATGGCTCGGCCCAGGCTGTCGCGCGCGCCCCAGCGCTGCAGCGAGGCGATCGCGTCGGCCGAGGTAACCGCGCTGCCATCCGAGAACTTCAGGCCGGGACGCAGCGTGAAGCTCCACTGCCGGCCATCCTTCGAGCTGCTGTACTTCTCGACCATCTGTGGTTGCGGCTTGCCCCTGGCATCCTGCGCGAACAGCGTGTCGTAGACCATGTAGCCGAAGTTGCGCGTGATGTAGGCCGTGGTGAAGGTCGGATCGAGGATCTTCAGGTCGGCATGCGCCACGACCTTGAGCGTCTTGGTCTGTGCCAGCACGGGAAGGCTGGCGCCTGCCAGGACCAGGGCGCCCGCCGCGAGCGCGGCGGACAGGGATCGGTTTGGTGTCATGTGCAGTCTCCGCATTCTTCGTTGTCGTTGTTGTCGTGATCGCAGCCAGGCGACCGGCGCTCAGGCCGCGGCGCTGTCCAGGGGCCACTTGGGCCGCTGGATCTTGCGATAGGGCAGGGTCGTGAGGTCAAGCGTGACGGCCCCCGGGGCGCCTGCGTAGATCACGTGCCTTGCCACTTTCGAGAAGGACGCGTAGAAGTGCTGCGAGGACTTGACCACGATGATCTGCTTGCGCGCCAGGTCACAGCCCAGCTGGGTGAACATGTCCGTGCCCATGGCCTGGTTGCGCAGCGTGTTCAGCACGATGTCGATGCCGTTGGCTTCCAGCAGCGCGCAGTCGCCCATCGGCACCGGCGCGTCGGACAGCCCGGTCATCACCATGTCGGGCAGCAGAGCCTTGACCGTGCAGTCCAGGTCCAACGGGTCGCCCGATAGCGGACTGATCTTGCCGCCGATGCGCATCCGCAGGCGTGCGCCCACGCCGGCATCGAAGGCGATGCGCACCGCGATCGGGTCCCACATCGGGCCGACCGCCGCATTGCCGATGCCGCGCTCGATCATGCGACGCAGGACAAAGGTGGAGTCGCTGGCTGCGCCGCCGCCGGGATTGTCGGCGCCGTCGGCCAGCACCACCGGCCCGCCGTCGCAGGCCAGCGCCTCGTCAAGCGAGGTGTCGATGTCCGGGTAGCGCACCGTGAGCCCGTCGCGCATGGCGATCAGTTCGTCGGCGAGTTGCCGCGCCAGCGCATCGGCCCTGGCCTGGTTGCCATCGACGTAGACCAGGACCTTGGTGCCCATCGCCGGCACATCGCCCCATGAAAACCCATGCGCCACCGAGATCGACAGCACGCCGTCGCGCCCTTCCAGCGACTGGATGCGGTCGATGAAGCCGCGCGCCGGCTCGCGCGAGGTGTGGACCGTGACGATCATGCTGCAATCGACCACCGCTGCCACCGGGCGAACCTTGCCTTCCACCGTGGCCGCGCACAGGTCGACCAGTTCCAGCGCGCGTTCCAGCACGTCGGTATGCGGGTATTCCTTGAAGGCGACCATCACGTCGGCGTATGCCGTCATCTCGGGCGTCAGGTGGCAGTGCGGGTCCAGCTCCGCGCCGATCACCACGTCCGGGCCGACGATGGCGCGCACACGCTGCAGCAGGTCGCCCTCGCAGTCGTCATAGCCATCGGCCACCATCGCGCCGTGCAGGCCGAGCAGCACCATGTCCACCGGCAGCGCCGCGCGCAGGTCGGCCAATAGTTCCTCGCGCAGGGTTTCGTAGGCATGGCGGGTGGTGGTGCCGCTGGGCTGCGCGCCGGCCACCATGCCTTCGCACAGCTGCCAGCCGCGCTCCTTGCCGCGGATCCGTGCTGCCCACAGCGGCCCTGAGAAAAACGTCATCTGGTCAGGATGCTGGCCGGCCGCGAAGTAGCCGCGATCCCTGAAGGACGCCAGGCCGGTGGGCATCGGCGCAAAGGTGTTGGTTTCGGTAGCGAGGGAGGCACTGAAGACACGCACGATGGTTGGCTCCTGGTCAGTCGGGGATTAGCGGTTGGGGGAAAGCGCGATTCAGGCCGAGGCGGCCAGGCGGCGCAGGCGCCCCGGCCCAAGCATCCCGGCGCTCAGGCCGAACGAAGCAGGATGCGCCGGCACCGGCAGGCCGCGCGCCAGCGCGGCACAGGTCTCGCCCATGGCCGCCGAGGTCTGGATGCCGTAGCCGCCCTGGCCCGCCACCCAGAAGAAGCCCGGCACGGCGTCGTCGAACCCGCCCACCAGGTCGCCGTCGGCGACGAAGGAGCGCAGCCCGGCCCAGGTGCGCGCAGGGCGGCGGATCCTGAGCGAGGTCGCGGTCTCGATGCGGTCGATGGCGAGCGCGATATCCATTTCCTCGGGCTGGACGTCCTGTGGCTCGACCGGGTCGGCATTGGCCGGGGAGCCCAGCAACATGCCGGCATCGGGCTTGATGTACCAGTCCTCGTCGGCGCCGAAGACCATGGGCCAGCCGCTGGTGTCCATATCCGCGGGCGGAGCAAAGACGAAGGCAGAGCGGCGGCGGGGTTCAATCCCCAGCGGCTGCACGCCGGCCAGCCGCGCGATGACGTCGGCCCAGGCGCCGGCGGCGTTGAGTACCACCGGTGCCGCATATACCGCCCCGCCAGCCTCCACGCGCCAGTGGTCCCGCACGCGTGCCATGGCCGTGACTTCGGCATCGCACACCAGCTTGCCGCCGGCCTGGCGCATGCCGCGCAGGTAGCCCTGGTGGATCGCGTCCACATCCATGTCCGCGGCGCCGGGCTCATAAACGCCGCCGATCACTTGCTCCGCGCGCAGCGCTGGTACGCGCTCGCACGCTTGCGCGGCACTCAGCAGGCGGGCGTCGGGATCGACGGCGCGCACCACGTCCCAGTGCGCGTCAAGCAAATGCTGTTGCCCGGGGCCGGCGACCATCAGCGCGCCGCGCGGCGTGAGCAGCGGGTGCGAGGCAAAACCCGGCGGCGGATCCTGCAGGAAGGCGCGGCTTGCCATCGTCAGCGCGCGGACCTGCGTGGTGCCGTAGCTTTCCATGAACAACGCCGCCGAGCGGCCGGTCGAGTGGTAGCCAGGCTGGGCTTCGCGTTCGAGCAGGATGACGCGGCCATGGGGCGCGAGCCAGTACGCGACGGAAGCACCGGCAATGCCGCCTCCGATGATGAGATAGTCGGCTGGAATCGGTGAGGCAGCGTGAGTCGGGTGCATGGATCAGGTGGCAGGAGAGCGCCTGCGGGGCGCTCATGCATTCGGAATGGGAGTGAGTGTAGGCAAGAATTTGCGTATATGCAAATTGCGGATACGCAAATCTTGCGCTAAGGTGGGCGGCAAGGGGATAAGCCTTGGCGCGGTCTGCTCTGTTAGCATTCCGTCCAACGGAAAAAAGGACGCAGGCTTGAAACCACACACCGCCCAGGGGCGCGGCAGCGGCATCGGGACCGATGACGGCGAGTCGCGCACGCTCGACCGTGAAACCTTTGGCAAGCGCCTGCGCGCGGCGCGCAAGGCCTTTGGCTGGACGCTGGCGCACCTCGCCGAACTGTCGGGAGTCTCGATCACCACCATCTCGCGCGCGGAGCGCGGGCAACTGGCGCTGGGCTACGAGAATTTTGCCGCGCTGGGCCAGGCGCTGCAGATGGACATGGGCTCGATGTTCGCGGGTGCCGGCACGAAGACGTCACCGTTCCAGGGGCCGGTCGTGACCCGGGCCGGCGCGGGCGTGACCTACCGGGGATCGTCGCTGACCTATGAGTTTCTTGGCACAGAGGCCGTCGGCAAGCAGATGAGCCCGGTGGTCGGTACCGTGCATGCGCGCCGCATCGAGGGCCCCGGTGACTTCTCGCGCCATCCCGGCGAGGAGTTTGTCTATGTGCTCAGCGGCGAGATCGAAATCCATTTCGACAACGGCGAGAAGCTGCACCTGGCGCGGGGCGATGCGCTGTATTTCGATGCCCGCATGGGCCACGCCTACATCAGCGTAAGCCGGCAGCTCGCCCGGATCGTGGGTGTGACCACCAGCGAAAGCAACTTGATGAAGTCGGCCCAGGCGGCGAAGCCGGAGGCGGTGCCAAAACGGGCCGTCGGGCGCACGCAGGGGAAAGCCGCCGCGACCAGGGGCAAGGGCAAAGGCTGAAGGGGGAGGAACCCGCGCTTTCAGGTTCCGAGGTGAAACATTGCTTGCGGAGCCACGCGTGGCCGTGGATACGGCATGGGGTCGGTGTTCTTCGCCATGTTCTTCGTGGCCGACCAGCAGCTGTCGCATTTCTTTACGGCGGCGGCGCGGCTTGCATGCCGTTGCGAGCAGGCTGTCCCTGGTGAATTCGGTTTTTTTGAATTCTGGCTTCATTTTTCTTGAAGAGCAAAATCAGAATCGCCTGATTTATTTTTTCGACAGCACCATTTTTACTATCCATCTTGAGTTGCAGCGCCGTCATTCAATGACCGCCGCAGCGACAGCGTGCCGCGAGACGCAGCGTATCCAGTCACTAGTTTTTTTCGGCACGAAAGCGTTCAACTCCACGGAGTGCTTCGCATGGGTAGCCGATTACCGTTTTCCTCCCGTACCGTTACCGTATCCGGTGATGGGTTGCCGGAACTATTGGGACAGCCGCTGCTAGTATTTTCCAGGCTGTCCGGCACCGAGGGTATCAATTCGCTGTTCGAGTATGAGCTGGAACTCAAGACGCCGGACGACCGCAATGTCCTGTACGGTCCGGCGGGCGATTTCGACCTGGAAGCCATGCAAGGCAAGGAGCTGACAGTCAGTATCGAACTGGACGGCTCCGGCAGCGGCCTGGACGGCGGCCTCGGCAGGGGCAAGCGCGAGATAACAGGGATCGTCACCGATGTGCGCGGCCCTTACCACGAAAACGAGCGCATTCGCTATCGCCTGACCTTGCGCCCCTGGTTTTGGCTCGGCACGCTCACCTCCACCTTCAAGCGGTTCCAGAACATGAATGTCCTGGAAATCGTGGAAGTGGTGCTGAGCAGATATACATTTCCGGTCGAGCGCCGGCTTTCACTCATCGAGTATCCCAAGCGCCAGTATCAATTGCAGGCCGGCGAGACCGACTACCAGTTCGTGCGCCGGCTGCTCGCAGAGTGGGGCCTGAATTTCCATTGGGAGCACACGAACGGCCATCACCGCATGGTGCTGACGGATGGCAATGGCGCCTTCCAGAACATCCCCAGCCCCGCGTATCACACCATCAACTGGTATCCATCCTCGGACCGGGTGGACGAAGAACACCTCCACCAATTCGAGGTACGCGATTGCCTGATTACAGGCTCGTGGGCGCACGGGGATTACGACTACAACCAGCCCCGCGCCGACCTGAATGTCTCCGTTGACGACCCCCGCGAGACCAGCCATGCCACCTATGAACTGTACAGCTGGCCAGGCGATTACGTTCAGCCCAAGTCCGGCAATGACGCCCGCAAGGAAGGCGACATGCTGGCGCGCATCAATATGGAACGCCTGCGGCAACACGGCGTGCGGGTGCGCGGCCAGGGCAACGTGCGCGCAATGGCGCCGGGCCACACCTTTACGCTGAAGCGCTTCCTGCGTGCTAAGGCCAACCGCGAGTACCTGATTTTCGCTACGCGCCTGCTAATCGAGGACGTGGGCGAGTTCGCGGGTAGCGACCAGCAATGGCGCTGCGAGGTGGAATTCGAAGCCCAGCCCACCAGCGAAATCTTCCGGCCCGAGTCGGTCAAGAAGCCTTACATCGGCGGGCATCACATCGCCAGGGTCGTCGGCCCGGCCAATCAGGAAATCTGGAGCGATGATCTGGGACGGGTGCGCTGCCAGTTTGTCTGGGATCGTTACGGTAGTTTTGACGAGAATAGCTCCTGCTGGATTCGCGTAACCGGTTTTTCATCGGGCGGTCGTTTCGGCAACACGCACCTGCCGCGCATCGGCCAGGAAGTCATTGTCATATACGAGGGCGGAGACCCGGATCGGCCAATCATCATCGGGCCTGTCAATAACCGGCTGAACCTGCCGCCGTGGCAGTTGCCCAGCCAGCATGCATTGTCCGGCTACCAGAGCAAGGAACTGTTCGGCGAAGGCCGCAACCAGACCCTCTACGACGACACGCAGGGCCAGCAGCAGGTGCAAGTCGGGTCGGACTACCAGAACAGCCTGCTGGCCCTGGGCCACATTGTCCGGGTGAGGGGTTGGGAGGGACGCAAGGACAAGCGGGGAGAAGGGTTCGAACTGCGCACCGACGCGCATGGCGCGCTGCGCGCCGCACTTGGCCTGCTTATCACCACCTTTTCGCGCCTGAACGCTGAAGGCAACGCGATGAATGTGCGGGATGTCGTCCAGTTGCTCGAACAGGCACAGGGCATTGCCGCCACCATGGGAGAGAAGGCGACTGAAGCCCAGGCCCAGGACGGCGAACAGACCGACATTGCAAAACTGCTGGAGAAGCAGCTCGAGCAAATCCAGGGCGGAGGCGAACTGAAGGAATTTACCGCCCCCCATCTGGTATCGGCCAGCCCCGCCGGCATCGTCTCCACGGCAGCGGGTTCGACCCACATCGCCAGCGGTGGCGACACCGCACTGACCACGGGGGAACACCTGTCCGTCACCGCCGGTGGCGGCTTCTTTGCCAGCGTGCGCAAGGCGCTGCGCATGTTCGCCTATGAGGCTGGCATGAAGCTGGTTGCAACCACCGCAGCACCGTAGTGTTTCGCGGCGACGACATGTTCGGCGCGGGCCGGGCCGAGGTCAATGCGAAGCTGACGCCGACGCTGAACAAAGTGGCGGGCGAAATCAATAAGTTGCAGGGCAAGGTGCAGGTGATCGGCCACAGCGACAACCAGCCCATCAAGAGCGCCCGCTACCCGTCCAACCAGGTCCTGTCCGAGGAGCGTGCCGCCATGGTCAGCGAATACCTCGCCAGCCAGGGCGTCGCCAAGAGACGCCTCGAAGCCATCGGCAAAGGCGACACCGAGCCGTTGACGGACAACAAGACCCCCGCCGCCCGCGCGGCGAACCGGCGGGTGGAAGTGGTCGTCACACAGTAGGAAGCTCGGACGCCAAGGCGGGCTATAAAGGGCGGTTGAACCGGCGGCTTTCCCTTCACGCCTTCTCTCCCGCTACCTGGTTCACCGACAGGGCCTGCGCCGTCTGGATCAGCGGCGCCCGCGCTTCATCCAGGCTGAGGCTGGCACCGAGGCAGCGCAGGTTACGCCCGCGCTGCCTCGGTTGCCGCCGCAGCGCGTGTCCGGCTGACCATCAGTGCCAGCAACGCCGCCACCATGCAGGCCGCACCGGCCGCGTACAGCGCCGGCGTATAGGTCAGCAGCAGCGTACGGCTCAACCCCGCACCGAACGCTGCCACGGCCGCGCCGATCTGGTGGGCCGCGAAGATCCAGCCGAACACCATCGGCGCGCGTTCGCGCCCGAAGGCGGTGGCCGCCAGCTTGATAGTGGGCGGCACGGTGGCGATCCAGTCCAGGCCGTAGAACATCGCAAAGATCGACAGGCCGTACAGCGTGAAGGTCGAATGCGGCAGCCAGAACAGCGACAGGCCGCGCAGCGCGTAGTACCAGAACAGCAGCTTGCGGCTGTCGTAGCGGTCCGACAGCCAGCCCGACAGGATGGTGCCGATGAAATCGAACGCACCCATCATCGCCAGCGCCGAGGCGGCCGGCACCGGGCCCATGCCGAAGTCGCCGCACAGCGCGATGAAGTGGGTCTGGATCAGCCCGTTAGTGCTCAGGCCGCAGATGAAGAAGGTGCCGGCCAGTACCCAGAAGGTCTGGGTACGGGCGGCATCGCGCAGCACCAGGAAAGGCCCGCGCAGCGTGAACGGCGTGACGGTTTGTGCGGCGGGCGGCGTGGCTGGATGGGCCGGGATATCGCCAAACGCCGCCAGGCCGACATCGGCGGGTCGGTTGCGCATCAGTGCGAATACCAGCAGCGCCAGCGCCGCGCAGGCAGCCAGCACCGGCAGCACGGCCACGCGCCAGCCCATATGCTCGATCAGCCAGGCGGCCACCGGCAGGAAGGCCAGTTGCCCCGTCGCCGCGCTGGCCGTCAGGATGCCGATCACCAGCCCGCGCCGCGCGCTGAACCAGCGGTTGGCAACCAGGGCCGCCAGCACCAGCGCGGTCAGCCCGGAGCCAACGCCCAGCATCAGGCCCCAGGCGACAAAGAGCTGCCACAACTCGGTCGTCACGGTGGCCAGCGCCATGCCACCGGCAATCAGCGCCAGCGCGGCGCAGACCACGTTGCGCACCCCGAAGCGATCCATCAGCAGCGCCGAGAACGGTGCCATCAGCCCGAACAGCGCAAAGCGAAAGGCCAGGATCGATGAGATCTGGTCGGTGTTCCAACCCATCTCCTTGGTCAGCGGCTTAAGGAAGGCGCCAGGCAGGCCAAGCGCGGCCGAAGTGGTGAGCATCACCAGGAAGGTCAGGGCGGCGACCAGCCACGCGTAGTGGATGCCGCGCCGGTCGAGCCGGCTGGAAAGGGCTTGCGCGAACATGGGGGTCTCGTTGTCAGGGTCCGGGAAGGCGTTGGCAAAGGGCAAAGCGAAGCCATCCCCGCCGTGTCTGACGGCGGCGGGGTGTCTCAGCCTTGGGGAAAACGGGGTTTAGGCGGTGCTGCCCAGCAGGCGGCTCCGCACCGCATTCAGCATCTCGTCGGAGAGCGGATCGCCGTCGGCGGCACGCGCCAGCGTAAGGGCGCCGACAAGCAGGGCCATGCGCACCAGCGCTTCATCGTGGCGCAGCTGGGGGTCATCGGATTCAACGGTCTGCGCCATGTCGTCCACCAACGCGCGCAAGCCTTCCACGTAGGCCTGGCGCACGGGCTTGCCGGCCGGCTCGCGGGCCACGTCCACGGCCAGCGCCGCGGCGGCACAACCCACGCCCGGGTTGGCGCAATGCGCGGCGGTCAGGTAGGGCTCAACCAGGTTGGCCAGCATGGCCTTGCGGTCGCCATCGGCGCGGGCCAGGCGGCGTTCCCAGCGGGCGGTCGATTCTTCAAACGCGCGCTTGCAGGCCTGCGCGGCCAGCGCGTCCTTGGAGGCGAAGTGGCCATAGAAGCCGCCATGGGTCAGGCCCGCGTCGGCCATCAACTCGGCCACGCTGACGCCATTCAGTCCGCGTTCGCGGAACAGGCGCGACGACGCCTGTTCGATCGCCTCGCGGTTCTTGTCGGTTTGTTCGCGTGATGCGCGTGCCATCTGAAGACCTCTTCGGGATTTATGCCTTGACTGGAGTTTAGATGATGACCATACTTTATTCAATAGATGATGGCCATCATCTATGTGCAGTCTCCCTTTCGCCGCATTTGTGCCGATGTGTGTCCAGGTGCCGGCTCCCAATCTTCACAGGAGTGATCAGTCATGCAGAACCTCTTCGACCTTGGCGGCCGCGTTGCCGTCATCACCGGCTCCACCCGTGGCATGGGCCTGGAAATGGCGCGCGCGCTTGGCGCGGCCGGCGCCGCCGTGGTGGTGTCCGGGCGCGATGCAGGCGCGGCGCGCGACGCCGCCAGTCAGCTGGAGGCCGAGGGCATCCGCGCCACCGGCATCGCCTGCGATATCGCCGATGTCGACAGCGTGCGCGCCTTCGCGGAGCAGGCGCTGGCCGCGTATGGGCGCGTCGATGCACTGGTGCTCAATGCCGCCGCGAGCGGCCAGCCCGGATCGATGCTGAGCCAGGGACCCGAGGTGTTCGATGCGGCCATGGCGGGCAATGTGCGCGGCAACCTGGTGCTGGTGAACGCCCTGGCGCCGCAGATGATCGGTCGCCATGACGGATCCATCATCTTCATGTCGAGCATTGCCGCCAAGCGTGGCTCTGCCTTCCTGGGGATGTACAGCGTGACCAAGGCCGCCATCGACCAGGCGGTACGCAGCCTGGCGCTGGAGCTGGGGCCGTCCGGCATCAACGTCAACGCAATCAATCCCGGCCCGGTGCGCACCGAGTTCTCGCGCGACGCGCTGTGGGGCGATCCGGAGCGCGAGGCGCGGCTGGCTGCGGGCGTGCCGATGCGGCGCATCGGCGAGGCCAGCGATGTCGCGGGTCTTGCCGTCCTGCTGGCGGCACCGGCCGGGCGCTTTATCCACGGGCAGAGCATCGGCGTGGATGGCGGGCTGTCGGCGCAGTAACCCCGTGCCGTGGCGGGCGGCCGATGCTCAGTGTCATTGGCCGGGCGGAGGCGAAATGTGCATACATAGGAACGCGCCTTCAGCACGTTGAAGGGTTTTCCCGTATCGTCTTGACCTGATGTTCACCATGCCTTGCGTGCAGCCCTCGCACCACTAGTCCCGGCATGGCGGCAACCGGTAAAGACAGTGTCCAGCACAGCACCCCTCCAATCCGCTTCCACCGCGGACGCCGCGATGACTTCGCGCGAGCGCCGCGGCATGGCCGCCATCCTCATCGCCGTCGCCCTTGCCACCCTGGATACCGCGATCGCCAACACGGCGCTGCCGTCGATCGCGGCGGACCTGCGCGCCACGCCGGCCGCGTCGGTGTGGGTGATCAATGCCTACCAGCTGGCCATGGTGTCGACGCTGCTGCCGTTCGCGGCGCTGGGCGGCGTGGTGGGCCACCGGCGCATCTACCTTGGCGGCGTGGTGCTGTTCACCGCCGCCTCCGTGGTGTGCGCGCTGGCGTGGTCGCTGCCGACGCTGGCGGCGGCGCGTGTGCTGCAAGGCATCGGCGCGGCGGCAATCATGAGCGTCAACACGGCGTTGATCAGCGCGATCTTCCCCACGCACCGGCTCGGGCGCGGGCTGGGGCTCAATGCACTGGTGGTGGGCGTGTCGTTCGCGGTGGGCCCCACCGTGGCCTCGGTGATCCTGTCATTCGGCACGTGGCCGTGGCTGTTCGCCGTCAACCTGCCGATCGGCCTGCTCGCGCTGGCGATCGGGCGCGGCTCCTTGCCGCAGACGCCGCGCAGTGCGCATGGGTTCGACCGCGTCGCGGCGGGGCTCAGCGTGGTTGCCTTTGCCGCGCTGGTCCTTGCGCTGGGCGAAGGTGCGCAGCGCGCGCCGCTGCATCTGTCGCTGGCCGCGGCGGGCATCTTCATGGTGACGTTCGGCCTGCTGCTGTGGCGCGAGCGCGGCCATCCGGCGCCGATGCTGCCGGTGGACCTGTTCCGGCGGCCCATGTTCGCGCTGTCGACGCTGACCGCGGTGTGCTCCTTCGCCGCGCAAGGCCTGGCCTTCGTCTCGCTGCCGTTCTACTTCCAGCACGTGCTCGGGCGCGGGCAGGTCGAGACCGGTTTCCTGCTGACCCCGTGGTCCGTCGTGGTGGCGCTGATCGGGCCGCTTGCCGGGCGCCTGTCTGACCGCTACCCGCCGGCCGTGCTCGGCGGCGTGGGGCTGGCGGTGCTTAGCGTTGGCATGCTGTCGCTGGCCATGCTGCCGGCCGACCCCAGCGCGCTTGATATCGGCATCCGCATGTGCATCTGCGGTGCGGGTTTCGGCTTCTTCCAGTCGCCCAACCTCAAGGCGTTGATGACGAGCGCCCCGCGCGAGCGCAGCGGTGGCGCCAGCGGCGTGGTGGCCACGGCGCGGTTGCTGGGGCAGGCCACGGGTGCAGCACTGGTGGCGCTGTGTTTTGGCATTGCCGGGGACCACGGGCCGGGGTTGGCCCTGGCGCTGGGCGCGGGCTTCGCCGGGCTGGCCGCGATCGCGAGCTGGCTGCGCCTGGCAGCGCGCGATCCGTTGGCGGCGTCGTAGCGGCGCGGCCGGGCCGGCAGCAATTCCGGCGCCGGCCTAGAATCGATATTTCCTGTCCGATCCCTGCATGGAGCAGCACGCATGAGCTTTCTGTTCGAACCGCTCGCCATCGGCGATCTCACCCTCGCCAACCGCATCATCATCGCCCCGATGTGCCAGTACTCCGCGCGGGACGGCAACGCCGGCGACTGGCACATGATCCACCTCGGTTCGCTGGCGCTGTCCGGCGCCGGCATGCTGATCGTGGAAGCCACGGCAGTCTCGCCCGAAGGGCGCATCACGCCGCAGGACCTGGGCCTGTATTCGGACGAAAACGAGGCGGCGCTTGGCCGCGTGGTCAAGGCGATGCGCGCGCATTCGCCGATCGCCATTGCGATCCAGCTGGGGCATGCCGGCCGCAAGGCGTCGAGCCAGGCGCCATGGGATGGCGGGCAGCAGATCGCGCCGGATGCGCCTGGTGGCTGGCATGCGGTGGCGCCTTCCGCGGTACCGCATGGCGCGGAAGAAGTCGCGCCTGCCGCGCTGGACCGTGCCGGCATGGACAAGGTGCGCGACGACTTTGTCGCGGCGGCAAGGCGTGCGGCGCGGCTTGGGTTGAACGGGATCGAGATCCATGCCGCGCACGGCTACCTGCTGCACCAGTTCCTGTCGCCGCTGGCCAACCATCGTGACGACGAATACGGCGGCAGCCTGGAGAACCGCATGCGGTTCCCGATCGAGGTGTTCGACGCGGTGCGTGAGGTGTTCCCGGCTGAGCGTCCGGTGTGGATGCGTATTTCCGCAACCGACTGGGTGCCGGGCGGATGGGATATCGAAGGCACGGTGGCGTTGTCGAAGGCTCTCAAGGCGCGCGGCTGTGCGGCGATCCATGTGACCACCGGCGGCGTGTCGCCGCAGCAGGCGATCAAGCTCGGGCCCGGCTACCAGGTGCCGTACGCGCAGCGCGTAAAGGCCGAGGTTGGCCTGCCGACGATTGCGGTGGGCCTGATCACTGAGCCGGAGCAGGCCGAAGCCATCATCGCCAACCACGAAGCCGACGCGGTGTCGCTGGCCCGTGCCATGCTGTATGACCCGCGCTGGCCCTGGCATGCGGCCGCGCGGCTGGGCGCAAGCGTGCAGGCGCCGAAGCAATACTGGCGGTCGCAGCCGCGCGAACTGAAAGACCTGTTTGCCGATGCGGCTTTCGGGCAGCGCTAGGCTGCCGGTCGATACAGGAGGAACCCGCCATGAGACCCCGGATTACGCTGATCACGCTGGGTGTCGATGACCTGCAGCGTGCGGTGCGCTTCTATCGCGACGGCCTGGGACTGCCCACCGCAGGCATTGTCGGCGAGCAGTTCGAGCACGGCGCCGTGGCCTTCTTCGACCTGCAGGCCGGATTGAAGCTCGCGGTCTGGCCGCGCACCAGTCTTGCGCATGACACCGGACTGCAGGTGACACCGCGCGCGCAGACGGATTTCTCGCTGGCGCATAACGTCGGCGACAAGGCGGAAGTGGATGCGGTGATGGCCCAGGCGCTGGCCGCGGGCGCCAGCGTGGTCAAGCCGGCGCAGGATACGTTCTGGGGCGGGTACGCCGGCTATTTCCAGGATCCCGACGGGCATCTGTGGGAAATCGCCTGGAATCCTGAGATGTTGCCCGCGGATTAAGGACCGGCGCGATGCGCGCCTTGCGCACGCCCCGTTCCTTCTATCAAGACCTTGCCTTGCGGCGCTGCATCATGACTGGTGCAGTGCCGCAAAGGGATTTCCATGATTGCCACGCTCCGTCGAAGTGGTGACTATCATTTCAACAGACAGCCATAGCATGCTGGCGACGGAGCGCCCCCACGCATTCCCGCAAGACCCCCGCATCACGCCCCGTCGGCAGCCCACCGAAGTAAAGCAATAAGAACAATGGCAAGGGAGACATCCATGCAAGTCTATGACAGCCTGCTGTATGTGACTGCGATGGTGCTGGTGTGTTTGTATGTGTATCTGGGCGTGCTGTCCCGCAGCACGGCGATCCGGCTGGGTTCCCCGGCGATCGTTGCGGGGCTGGTGCTCGCCTATTCGCTGTCCCCGCTGCACTCGGGCGGCTGATGCCGCCGGCCCCCGGCTGAGCGGGGGTTCTGCTGATTCTACCGCGGCCGCCGCCTGATGGTCGGGGTTGCCTTCGCCCTGCGTGATCGAGTCGCGCGGCAGCGTATCGATCGCTGCCGGCAAGTCCTGCGGTAGCACCGGTTGTGCAGCCCAACGAAAAAAATGCCGGCGCCGCAAGGCGACACCGGCTTGAATCGCTGTCCGGACGCAGCAGTCCGGCGACTTGCAGCGGAGTTACAGACGGTTGACCGAGATGCTGAAGAACCGGCGAGCCGTATTCACGCCGATCGCCACATTCAGGCCCGTGTTGCCAATCGACATGCTGATGGCCTCACTACCGCCGCTGTTGTTGGGCGTCGGGGCACGGTAGCGCAGCCCGTCGAGCGGGGTGTTCACCTTCCAGGTGTCCACCCGTCCGTCGTCGCGCTCGCGCGTGTACGTGTTTGCCTGGGCATCCACCGCGGTGACCTTGACCGTGGAGGCCGTCGTCGTGCTGATGCCATCGGCCGTGGCGGAGTTGCTGTCCACCGGAAGAATGCTCGTGTCCCAGAACGAACTGGTCGCGCCCACGGCAGGCAGCGCACGGGCGATCCGCCTGGTGGCCATCGTGAATCCGTCACCGTGGGTGAAGACGATGACCAGTTGCCCGTCGGTGCCCTTGAACGCGTAGGCCCGCTCAACACCACCGTCCTGTTCGGTGAGGTTCAACCCGCCATCGGGGTTGAGCGTGATGGTGGGAAATTCATCCGGCAGCCATGCCGAGCACGAATCCAGGCCCGAGCAATCTGCGCCGGCGGTCACCTTGCCCGCGGCATCCAGGCTGAAGTTCACGCGCGACGCCGCGTACGGCGACGGGCCATCGCGCTCATAGCCAAGACCATTCCAGTCGCCAGCCAGGTCGGCCAGGGCCAGTGCCTGGGCAGGAATCAGCAGGGCGGGCAGGCGGTTGACCGTGCCAGCCGGAGGCAGCACCACGCTCAGGCCCGACTTGGAGACCAGCACGGTGTCGGTGCCTGCGGTGAAGCGGCAGGCTTCCGATGCGTCGGCGGTGAAGGTGGTCACGTCGGTGCCCAGCTTGAACTGCAACGTGGCGGCGTCCATTTCGCCGGCTTCTCCAATCGGCGTGCCCAGTTCCACGACGTGGTACTTGCCGGTCTTCAACCCGGCGCAGGTGGCCGCTGCCGGTTGCAGTGCGGTCTGGACTGCCGCTGCGCCGGCATTGGCAGCGACTGCTGAAGAAAGCTCAGCCAGCGTGGTCTTGGATGCCTCCAGGCGATCGCCCAACTGGTCCAGCAGCTGGTCCTGCGCATTGCCCGCGTTGGCGCCGTTGGCGGCCACCAGCGGATCCTTGACCGGGTCGATGCTGGAAAGGTCGACCACGCCCGTCAGCACCAGGCGCACGGCGCCGATGGCACTGGTTACGTTGTCGGAGGTGAGCCTGGCTTGCGCGTTCGCATCGAACTGCTCGAAGAAGGCATCGGTGTTGCCCTGTGCCAGTGAAGCGGTGACCAGCTCGGTCAGCGGCGTGATGTTGGCCGTCGCGGTGGTGCCGGTGCCGGCTTCGACCACGGAATGCAGCGTGGTGCCGTCAGGCGCCGTGACGCTGAGCACGCAGGGACGCGTCGCGCCTTCGATGCTGATGGTGAAGCTGCCGTCCGCCGCGGTGGTGGCGGTGCCGCTGCCCGATGCGCACTTGGCCTGCACGGCGGCATTGCCCAGTGCGGCGCCAACTGCGGCGGTGCCACTGATCCTGGTGGCGGCAGGTGCCGCCGTGGTGGTGGTCGGCGCGGTCGAACCGCCATCGCCGCCTCCGCATGCAGACAGGACCGCCGTCGCCAGACCCGTCAAGAACAGTTGTTTTGTTTTCATCCCGTTTCGCCCTGTATGGTTTTTGTTCTGGCGGAGTCCTGCGGTGGTCGATATCCGGCTCATGCAGGCCCCGCCCGCAGGGTGGCTGACCCGCCCCGCGAGGCGAGTCTGCGTGATAGGGGGGATGGGGCCAACCCGAGTTCAGGCGATTGACAAACTGTCGGGAGTGTGTGGGCAGAGGCTGCTGCGGCAACGCTGCAGGATGGCTGTCACGTGCCTGGCTGCCGTGGTTGCATTCATTGGTCTGGCGGAAAAAAGAAAAGCCGGTGCCGCAGGGCGGCACCGGCTTGGTTCGTGTCCGGGCGCGGGGTGCCCGGATTCACGGTTGGGGGCGAGGTTACGGGCGGCCGACCGAGATATCGTAGAACAATCCGTTCACGCCGATGCCGAGGGTCAGGGCGGTATTGCCCGGGATCAGCGCAATCATTGCCGATGCATTGCTGGTTGCTGCGCGCGGTGGTTGACAAACTCCGCGCCATGTGACGCCCAGGCCGCTGCGTCAGGCGGCCGTCGGCACAAGGCCGGGCCAGGTGGCAGTGGGCGCTGTGGTGCGGCTGCCTGCCCGGCAATCTTCCACCAGGCGCGCCGCATCGATGCCGAACCAGTTCTGCCAGCTGCGCGCCAGCGCGCTGCCGGAACGCAGGCCGGCATGCGCCGCCAGCACGTCCAGCGAAGACACCGGGCCGGCGGCGGCCAGCGCGTGCAGGGCATGGGCGGCGCGTTGCTCGCGCAGCAGCGGGTGCAGCGCCTCGCCTTCGGCGAAGAGCCGGGCGCGCACCTGGCGGGCCGGCACCTGCCATTGCGCGGCCAGGCGCTCGACATTCCAGTCGGTATCGGGGCGGGAAAAGACCAGGCCGGCAAAGCGGCGCGACCAGGGCCTGTCGCCGGGCTTGCCGGCCAGGCGCGGGCATTCACTGTCTGGGACGGCAGTCAGGACGATGGCGCAAGGGTGCTGCCACGTGCCGGGCAAGTCGCAGTCGAAGTGGGCAAAGGCGTGGACCACGAACGGGTCGCCGGGCCGCACCTCGCGCCGCGCATTGGCATCGCGCAGGCTGGCCGTGCCGTGCAGGGCTTGTACCTGCACGGCAAAGGGGAAGCGCAGGCGGGCAAAGCGGACGTGGTGACGGCTGACAAGCGGCATGCGGAAGACAACCCGGAAGCTGAGCGGGGGTGCGGCCGGTAACTGTCGCAGGATTCAACGGGCGGCGCAAGGCCGCGGACATCGTCCGTTTGATCGTTCACGGCGCCCGGTGACGGCAGCGTTACAGCTCGGACAGCCCGAAGTGGCGCAGCCGGGGCAGGTCGGTCACGCGGATGCTCTGGTAGGACAGGTGGACCATGCCGGCATCGGCCAGCCGGCGCAGCGCCTGGTTGACCCGCTGGCGCGACAGCCCGGTCAGCAGGCCGATCTCTTCCTGCGACAGCTCCAGCACGGGGCTGGTGCGCGGATACAGGTCCGGGTGGAACAGCTGCGCGATGGCCTGCGCCACGCGCGCATCGGCGCCCAGCAGGCGGTCGTTCTGCACGGTGGCGATGAACTGGCCCATGCGCTCGTTGAGCTGGCGCACGACAAAGCTGGCGAACGGCAGGCTCTGCGCCAGCAGCGTATTGAACACCGGCTCTGGCACCAGCAGCACCTGCGAGTCACGGATCGCGATCACGTCATAGCGGCGGTCTTCGCGCTTGATCACGCTGCCTTCGCCGCACCAGCCGCCGGCGGGCACGCCGGAGAAGGTGCAGCCGCGCCCGTCGGGGGTGTACACCGCCAGCTTGATCAGGCCGCTGTCCACCCCGATCCAGTGGCGCGACGGCTCGCCGCGCCGGGCGATGAAGGCGCCCGCGGCAAAGGACTGGAGCAGCGTCTCGCGCGCGGCCAGCGCCTGGTGTTCCGGCGCCAGGGCACCGAACCAGGCATGGCCGGCAAGGACTGCGGCAGGGGCGGAAATCGGGTCTGCAGGTTCGCTCATGGCATGGGCGCGCGGCTCGGGCCGGGTCCCTGTAAGAATCGTGTAAGCCTTGCCTGGCGCGGGTTTGCGGCAGGTTTGTCGTCTCGGCGACAGTGCGCCAGCGTGTGCGATGATAGCCTTGTGCCAGAAAAAGTGACAGCGCCGGATGGCGTGGACAATGGTCACCTCGCCCCGGACATCGCTGCACCCATGCAGCGCATTGACAGCATCACGCGGCCTGTTGCGCGGCCCTGCCGCCAACGCCGCCAGATACGCGGAGACACAAGCAATGCCCACCGATTTCGACAGCGGCCTGGCCCGCAACGCGGCCAATTTCGTACCGCTTACGCCCATCGACTTCCTGGTCCGCGCCGCCGAGGTGTACGGCCAGCGCCTGGCCATCGTGCACGGCCCGCTGCGCCAGAACTGGCGCGACACCTATGCGCGCGCACGGCGCCTGGCCAGCGCGCTGGCGCGTGCCGGCATCGGCAAGGGCGATACCGTGGCCGCGCTGCTGCCCAATACGCCGGCCATGGTGGAGGCGCATTTCGGCGTGCCGATGGCGGGCGCCGTGCTCAATGCGCTCAATATCCGCCTCGACGCCGCCAACCTGGTCTTCATGCTGCGCCATGGCGAGGCGCGCGTGCTGCTGGCCGATACCGAGTTTGCCGACCTGGCGCGCCAGATGGCGCTGGAGATCCCCGGCCTGAAGGTCATCGCCGTGCATGACGTGCTGGGCCCGCAGGAGGCGCCGTTCGGCGACACCGATTACGAAGCCTTCCTCGCCTCGGGCGACCCGGACTACGCGTGGCACATGCCGGCCGACGAGTGGGAAGCCATCGCGCTGAACTACACCTCGGGCACCACCGGCGACCCCAAGGGCGTGGTCTACCACCACCGCGGCGCGGCCATCAATGCCGTGTCCAACATCCTCGAGTGGGATTTGCCCAAGCACCCGGTCTACCTGTGGACGCTGCCGATGTTCCACTGCAATGGCTGGTGCTTCCCGTGGACCGTTGCCGCGCGCGCGGGCGTCAACGTGTGCCTGCGCAAGTTCGAGCCCAGGCTGGTATTCGACCTGATGCGCGAAGAGGGCGTGACCCACTACTGCGCCGCGCCGATCGTGCATACCGCGCTGGTCAATGCGCCCGCCGCGTGGCGCGAGGGCGTGCGCGGCCCGGTGCGCGGCATGGTGGCCGGCGCGCCTCCGCCGGCCGCGGTGCTGGCGCAGATGGAGGCGATGGGGTTCGAGCTGACCCATGTCTATGGCCTGACCGAGGTCTACGGCCCGGCCGCGGTCTGCGCCGAGCAGGATGACTGGAGCACGCTGTCCGAGCAAGACCGCGCGGTCAGGAAGGCGCGTCAGGGCGTGCGCTATCACCTGCAGTCGCAGGTGGCGGTGCTCGATCCCGATTCCATGCAGCCGGTGCCGGCCGATGGCGAGACCATCGGCGAGATCATGTTCCGCGGCAATATCTGCATGAAGGGCTACCTCAAGAACGAGAAGGCCACGCGCGAGGCCTTTGCCGGCGGCTGGTTCCATACCGGCGACCTGGGTGTGTGCATGCCCGATGGCTATATCAAGATCAAGGACCGCAGCAAGGACATCATTATTTCCGGCGGCGAGAACATCTCCAGCGTTGAGGTGGAGGACGCGCTCTACCGGCATCCCGCGGTGCTGGCCGCCGCAGTGGTGGCGCAGCCCGATGCCAGGTGGGGCGAGACCCCATGCGCGTTTGTCGAACTGAAGGACGGCGCCAGCGTCAGCGCGGAAGAACTGATCGCGCATTGCCGCACGCTGCTGGCGGGCTTCAAGGTGCCCAAGGCGGTCTACTTCGGGCCGCTGCCCAAGACCTCGACCGGCAAGATCCAGAAGTTCGAGCTGCGCCGCAAGGTGAAGTCGGATTCGGCGATCGACGTTTGATGGGCTGAAGCGGCGCTGGTGCAGCGCCGCTATTGCAGCGCCGCGTCCTCGGCATCGTGCAGGCCGGCGATGTGCGTGTCGATGGCCTCGCGCCCCCAGGCAATGCCCGCGCGCGTGGCGTCGGTGGCGCAGCCAAAGCGCGTCTGCGCGGCCGGGCAGGGCAGCGCCAGCTTGCTGCCGTGATGCCAGATCTCCGCGCGCAGCGTCCACCACCCGTCATGCTGGCCGCCATAGCGCAGCGCCGCGACATGGATGCGGTGGCCGCGGTATGTCACGTTCTGGTCATGCCATCCACTGGGCATAGACGTGAGGCGCGCCGGGGCAACTCAACGCGCCCGCATCTCGGCGGGGTTGCCGGGTTTGGGCGGGCGGTGCCAGTCCTGGTCGATGTCCGGGAACACCTCACATTCACCCCGCACGATGTTTTCAATGGTGGCGCATACGCATTCGGTGCCGCGCGGCCCCACGCAGACCAGGCTGCGCGGATGGTCGGTGTGCTGCGGGATGGCATAGACGCGCATGCCCTCGCGGAAGAGGGGATGCTTGGTGAGGCGCTCGTTCATCAGTTCAACGAAGCGCTGGGGAGTGACGACCGGCTTATCCATTGCATGCTCCTGCGGCCTTGCCCACCGTGCCCGTTTCTAGGGGCGGCATGGCGACCAGGTCAGTTAAGGCCAGGAATATGACAGGCAGGTGGCAGGAAGCGCCCCGGGCAGCATACGTTGCCCGGGCGTGGCCGGAACGGAAAACCGCAGGTAAATGCATACCCCGCGTTGCCACTGCCACGCTTCCAGACTAGGACACGCGGCACGTAGTGCAAGTGTTGCGCGATGCCGTGGGGGCTTCAGGTGGCGTGCAGCTCGCCTGCGGCGCGCGGACCGTTCAGTATGCCGTTGCCGGCGGCCCAGCAGGCGGCCTCGGCCTCTGCGCGGGAACCGTAGGTGGATGGCGCTGCGACGGTGCAATCCTCGTCGGCGGCGCCACAGCGTTCTTCCATGACGATGCGCCAGGTGAACTGGCCGGGTGCATCTTCAAGGACGTGAAGCACCAATGTGCGGTGATCGTCAGTCAGCGTGAGGGGCAAAGTCGACATGGCTGTCTCCCGTTCGCGGGTGGGCGCCATTGATGCTAGCAAGAGGTCGCCGCAAATGCCATGACTGTCTTGCGGCCGCGGCATGGCAAGATACGGCCTTTGCGGCCTTCGCCGCGCCTGTACTTTCCGCCAGACCATGCCCATCTCGCCTGAGCTCAACCAAGGGGTCGCCGCCCTGACGGCACATTACGATGCCACCGTGCTGCCGCTGTGGACCGCCAGCGGCTGGAACGGCGACCTGCTGCTGCCCTACGAGGCACTCGACGGCGCCAGTGCCGCGCCGTTGGCGCCGGCCCGCTATCGCGCCATGGCATGCGCCCGCCAGCTCTATGTGTTCTCGCTGGCCGGCAACCATGCGCATGCCGATACGCTGTTCGGCTCGCTGCAGGCCTACTTCGGCAATGGCGAGGGCGCGTGGCTCTATAGCGTCGACCCGGCCGGCACGCCGCTCGATGCCACGCGCGACCTCTATACGCATGCCTTCGTGATCTTCGCCTGCGCCAACTATCATGCGCGGCGCGGCAATCCCGATGCGCTCGACGTGCTCGATGAAACCGTCGATGTCGTCGAGGACCTCTTCGGCGACGAACAGGGCCTGTACCACGCCGCGCTTACCGAGCATTTCCGGCCCAAGGGCGCCGGCGTGCTGCAGAACCCCATCATGCACCTGACCGAGGCCTACCTGGCCGCGCTGGATGCGACCGGGGACGAATGGTATGCCGAACGCCTGCGCGAGATCGCGATGGCGGTGCATGAGCGCTTTGTCGATCCGGCCAGCGGCTGCATTGCCGAGCTGCCCCAAGGCAGCCCCGGCAACCGCATCGAGCCGGGCCACCAGTTCGAGTGGTTCTCGCTGGTGGCAGGCAGGCCGGCGCTGCTCGGCGACCTGCCGCTGGCCGATACGCTGCGCCAGGCCTTTGCCTTTGCGCAGCGGCACGGCGTGGTGCCGTCGACGCAGGGCGTCAGCGCGGCACTGAACGCCGATGGCTCCATGCTGGACGATACCCAGCGCATCTGGGCGCAGACCGAATATGCGCGCGCGCTCGCCGTGCATGGCGCGCCGGAGTCGCTGGCGGCGCTGGAAGCCTGGACGCAGCAGTTCCGCAGCCGCTTCCTGCACGATCACGGCTGGCATGAATGCCTGGCGCGCTCGGGCAGCGTGGTACGCGCCGAAATGCCTTCGACCTCGCCGTACCACCTGGCGACGTCCTACTCGGCGCTCGCCGCGCTGGCCGGCGTGGCGTGGCCGGCATTGCCAGGGGCTTAGGCCACCCTGCGCCAGGCGGTGCGGCAGCACGATGCGCTGCTGCGGGGCGTTTGTGGCGGCACAGGCCCTGCAGAGGCAGCCGCGTAGGCGGCTACCGCGCTCTTATCAATTCTTTGCAGTCGTCGGTGGACACCGCGCCTACACTCAAGCCCGCGCTCCGGCACGTGCTGTTGTTCTTCTTAACCACTGGTCGTCGTTCTGAAGTTACGGGCCGGGGCGCACCCGATGCGGCTCAGCGCCGCGCGCCCAGGGCCTGCGACAGCCGCTCCGGCTGTTGAGCGGCCGGGGACGCAGCGTGGGTCTGGATCAGGCCTGCGCCGGCGGGCTTCACCCGGACGGCCATTTGCTCGACCCTTTTGGCGGCCTGGGTCTCGGCGTGGTCATTCAGGATCAGGCACAGCAGTGTCAGCAAGGCTGCTGCGATCATGCTCAGCGCGATCCAGGCCAGGCAGTGCTTGCGTTCCATGGTAGGCGGGAGGGGGGCGTCATCAGTGCGCGAAGTTTACGCGCCCGCGCGCAATGCAATTGTCAATCTTTGCAAACGCCGGCCGCCGTCCGGCCCGCTATTCCGTCACGCCGTTTTCATGCAGCAGCCGCTCGCATTCTTCCAGCATGTCGTAGGCAAACGCAGACTGGTAGTTGGGATCGAGGGCTTCCATCATTTCGTGCGCGGCGTACAGGCCGGCCTCGCGTGACAGGGTCTCAGCCAGCTGGCGTGCAAACTGGTCGCTCAGTTCCGACAACAGGCGCCGCTCGGACAGCGGCAACTGCAGCTTCGAGCGCGACAGCCATTCGCCGGCCAGCGTCGCACCCTGGGCGTCGGTCATCCACTGGCGGTGTTCATAGTAGGCCGACAGCCGTTCGGCAGCGAGTGCGAATAGCAGTGCCTTGCGGGTATTGAAATCGATCCTGGGGAGTGGGGCGAGGGTCATGCTTGCGGCGTGGTGCGATGCGCGGCGCAGCGGCCGGCAATCATCTTGTCGGGGAGCGGATCAGGACTGCGCGGTGGCTGCCTGCGCAAAGCGCGCTGCCAGCCAGGCGCCGATGGCGGCGATCTCTTCCAGGCAGACCGAATGGCCCATCGGATAGGTGTTCCAGGTCACCGGGTGCTGCCGCGCCTGCACGAAATCGCGGGCGGCGACGCCCAGCTGCAGCGGCACCACGTCGTCCTGCGTGCCATGGGCGGCGAACACGGGCGTGGTGGCGTTGGCGGCGCTGACCTCGGCCGCCAGCGCTTTCGGCGCAGGGATGTAGGTGGACAGCGCGACGATGCCGGCCAGCGTCTCGGCATGGCTCAGCCCGGCGGTGTAGGCAATCGCGCCGCCTTGCGAGAAGCCTGCCAGCACGATGCGGTGCGTGGGGATGCCACGGGCGTTCTCGCGCGCAATCAGTGCGCGAATGGCTTCGCAAGAGGCACGGATGCCGGCTTCATCGGCGCGTCGCCCGGATTCATCGAGGGAATAAATGTCATACCAGGCCGGCATGACATAACCGCCGTTGCAGGTCACGGGGATAGCCGGCGCGTGCGGGAAGATAAAGCGCACGCCGGGCGCTGCGGGCAGCCGCAGCTCAGGCACGACCGGGGCGAAATCGCTGCCGTCGGCGCCCAGCCCATGCATCCAGATGACGGCGCAGGCGGGATTGGGCGCGGTTTCGAATTCGATCGCGGGCAGCAGTTCGCTCATGGGGCTGGTTCCTGTGGATATGCGCCTGCGCGCCGCACGGGCGCCAGGCAGCGCGAGTATCGCACAGGTCGGGGCCTGTCCCGGCTGCGTCAGGCCGCGGACGGAACGATAGGGACCGTGGTGAGGCCAGGCGTGCGTGCCGGCAGCTCCGGCATCGCAGGCGGCGTGGCGCGGCGCTTGTCGACCACGTCTTCCACGCCCTTGGCCGCGACGTCTTCCAGGAACGCCACCATGTCGCGGTAGTAGGCCACCTGCATCTGCGCTTCGAGCAAGCGCCTTTCGGCCTGGAACAGCGTCAGCCTCATGTCTTGCAGTTCCCTCTCGGCGATTTTCTCCGGGGTCGGCGGACTGAACAGGTTTGCAAGCCAACGCATGGCAGTACCTCCAGTGCTGTCAATGGCGAAATTGCGATGCTCGTGCCATGGGGTCCAATATAGACAAGAAACCGGCAAAAAGTCTCTCGGGCATCTCGCCGTGGCGCCTCGCCCACAAGGATGATTGCTGGTGGCGGAAGTCTGCGGTAGATTGGCCGCCCAGGGTCGGCCGTACCGGGACCCTGGTGCCCGCGCTCGCCACTTGCTGTGGCCAACGAGCCCGTGCAATCCCTCAGTGTGCCTGCCTGACCCGTGTTGCCCGGCGGGTCGCCTTCATATCTCTCGCGTCGTTTCCTGCCAACAGTGCCTGCATGGCATCGCCGTCCTGCGCGCGCACAAAGCGCAGGATCGGCGGCCAGAATGCCTCGATATGTTCTGGCAGGATGGCTGCGTCATGCGGCATGGCGTCCAGCATCACCAGCGCATGCAGATGCCTGGCCGCACGGGCCACGCGTTCCGCGTGGGGTGGGACGATCACCGCGTCGTCCCGGCTGTGCACCACCAGCAGCGGCCGCTCCAGCCGGCTGGCACGCGCAGCGTTGTTCCACGGATCCGGCAGCAGCCACGCGGCCCATGCGGGTATGCGCCCGGTCTGCACTGCGGCCAGGCGCGCCGAACTGAAGCCCGCCGCAATGACATAGCCGTCGGGCTGCGGATCGAAGCGCTGCGCCACCTCCAGCAGGATGCCGGATCCCAGCGAATGCCCCAGCACCACGCGCCGTTTTGCCTGCGGCGTGGCTGCCAGGAATTGCCGGTAGGCGGCCAGCGCATCCTCGCGCAGGCGGCGCACGCTTGGCCGCCCGCTGCTGCGGCCGTAGCCGCTGTAGTCGAAGACGTAGGAGGCGATGCCCGCGCCCGCCAGCATGGCCTGGACCGGGGCCCAGTCGGGCAGGCTCTCATTGTCGCCGTGGCACACCATCAGCGCTGGCGCTTCGGGGTCCGCGGCCGGCATGAAGGCGGCGTGCAGGATGCGATTGCCGCTGGCGAACGTGGCATGGCGCACCGTCAGGGCTGAAATGTCGGGTGCTGCCGCGTCCTTTGTTTCATCCGTCGGCGTGACAAAGGCTTTGCGTTCCACCGCACGAAACAGTAGATGCCGCGCAACACCCGCGGCCACGGCGAGTGCCGCGGCGGTGGCGAGCCAGCGGTGGCGGGATTCCGGCTGAGCGGGGCGGGGGCCTTCAGGCATGGCGATTTCGGGATGGCGTTCCCTTCAGGCTAGCAGGCCATCGGCGTCCGGGTGAAGAAAAGTTCATTCGCACGCATGCCTTAAGTGGATTCGCAGCCATATCGTGCAGCGTCGGCAGGCGGCTATCGGCCCGATAGAAAACTTTTGCCTTGACTATCTACCTAGTAGTAGATAGCATTGAATCTATGGCACCGCTGCACCGCCGGAAGCAAGCAAGAACGGGCGGAAAAGTGGCGATCCCATCGCAAGACCGGCATGGTCATTTTTTTAGCGCCTGTCATCTATCTACTGGTAGATGCGGCTCGAAAGAGTGACCCTGCCACAGCCACTGATACCGAATTGACGCGATCCCGAAACATCGCACCCAGGAGCCCATCATGAATGCCAAGTTCGCCAAGACCCTGATCACCGCCGCCACCCTTGCCGCCGCACTGGCAGGTGGCGTGGCGCAAGCCGCCAGCGTGCAAGACAACACCTCGGCTGGCGACAAGTACGGCTACAGCTACCGCGCCGGCAAGTTCGACACCTTCACGGAAGGTGCCCGCACCGGCAAGTTCGACCCGTTCACGGAAGGCGCCCGCGTCGGCAAGTTTGATCCGTACACCGACGGCGCCCGCGTCGGCAAGACCGATCCCTACACGGACGGGTACCGCACCGTAGCTGGCCTGGACCGTAGTGGCGTGTCGGCCGGGCCGGCCCGCAGCTTCGACCCGTACACGGACGGCGCGCGCGTCGGCAAGGCTGACCCCTACACCGACGGCGCCCTGGCTTGATTGCTGCCGGCTGAGGCCGGCGGCCAACAACTTTACGGCGGCGGTCACGCTGACTGCCGTCCGATGGAGTCCATCATGAGTTTGCGTGACAGTATCCTGCTGCTTGGCGGATGGCTGGTGCTTTGCGTGACGAGTGGCTCGATGATCACCTTCGCCGCGCAGGTCCTGCCTGGTTAAAGCACATGCCTTAGATGCCCCGGGGCTAGGGAATTACCCCAGCCCCGGGGCATTTCGGCTTGAGCGCCTATCTTCGCGTAGATAAACTGCTTTCATGAAAACGCAATCAGTACGCGAGCAACTGCTCGAGCACACCCTCGTCCTGATCCGCCGCCGCGGCTTCAACGGCTTCAGCTACCGCGACCTGGCGGAACTGGTGGGGGTCAAGACCTCCAGCATCCACTATTACTTCCCGTCCAAAGAGGACCTGGTACTGGAGGCGGTGAAGGAATACAGCGCCCGCCTGGCCGAGCGCATCCGCTCCATCGACACCAGCCTGCCGGTCACCGAGCAGGCGGCCATCTACCTGGCGCCGTTCCGCGCCAGCTGCGGCTCGGACCAGATCTGCCTGTGCGGCATGTTGTCGACCGAGACGCTGTGCCTGCCGGAGTCCGTGCACAAGCTGCTGCAGGGTTTCTTCCTGATGAACGAACAATGGCTGGCCGGCCTGCTGGAGCGGGCTCAGCCGCAGCGCAGCACGCCGTTCCCGGTGCCGCCGGCGCGGCTGGCACAGGTGGTGTTTGGCTCGCTGCAGAGCGGGCTGATTGCGGCACGCCTGTTCGGGACCTCCGACCGGGTGGAAGCCGCTGCGGATACGCTGATGGCCGCCGTCGCCGGCTAAGGTTTTCGCGCAATATCAGTGGCGCGTCTGAAGCCGTCATGTGGCGCAAGCTGCATGGCGGTTTTTTTATTTGCAGACAGCCGGTCGGCCGCCGGCGCTTCGGAATCGGTGATAAGCGCTTTTAAAACAACGAGATAGAGCCAGAAAAGGCATAGGCTATCGGGCCGATAGAAATGTTTTTCCTTGACTCTCTACCTAGTAGTAGATAGTATTTGACTCATGGAAGCGCTGCACCGCCGGCAACAAGCAAGACAAGGCGAAAACGTGGCGGTCCCATTGCATGACCGGAGGCGGTCATTTTTTCGAGGCCGAGTATCTATCTACTAGTAGATGCGGGATCGAAAAAAACGATCTGCCACAGCCACTGATACCGAATTGACGCGATCCCGAAACATCGCACCCTGGAGCCCATCATGACCAAGATCACCAAGACCCTGATTACCGCCGCCACCCTTGCCGCCGCGCTCGCGGGCGGTTTTGCGCAAGCGGCCAGCGTGCAGGACAGCACCTTCTCCGGCGACAAGTACGGCTACACCTTCCGCACCGGCAAGTTCGACACCTTCACGGAAGGCGCCCGCACCGGCAAGTTTGATCCGTTCACCGAAGGCGCGCGCGTTGGCAAGGCCGATCCCTACACCGATGGTGCCCGCGTTGGCAAGCCCGATCCCTACACCGACGGTGCCCGCACGGTAGCCGGCCTGGACCGCAGCGGTGTTTCGGCCCAACCGTCGCGCAGCTTCGACCCGTACACCGATGGTGCCCGCGTTGGCAAGCCTGATCCCTACACCGACGGTGCCCGCACGGTAGCCGGCCTGGACCGCAGCGGTGTTTCGGCCCAACCGTCGCGCAGCTTCGATCCGTACACCGACGGTGCGCGCGTGGGCAAGGCTGACCCTTATACCGACGGCGCCATCGCCTGAGAGCCGGCCGGCGTGATGCCGGCCATTGAAAACCGCCGGGCCGCCTGGGTGCGGCCCGTCTTCAGGAGTTGATCATGCGTTGGCGTGACACTGCGCTGATCCTTGGCGGATGGGTAGGGCTTTGCTTCGCAAGCGGGTCCCTCATCACGCTGATCGCACAAACGCTGCCGGCCTGAACGGCGCGGCAGCAAGACGATGGAGTTGATGCCATGAACACCCGATCCGTACGCGAGCAACTGGTCGAACATGCGCTGGTGCTGATCCGCCGCAGGGGGTTCAACGGCTTCAGCTACCGCGACCTGGCCGACCTGGTCGGGGTCAAGACCTCGAGCATCCACTATTACTTCCCGTCCAAGGACGACCTGGTGCTGGCAGCGGTGCGCGAATACGGCACCCGCAGGCGGGCGCGCCTGGATGCGATCGACGCCAGCCTGCCGCCCGCGGAGCAGGCGCGGCAATACCTTGCGCCTTTGCGCGCGGGTGCCGGCACCGACCAGGCTTGCCTGGTGGGCATGCTGTCGGCCGACGTGCTGATGCTGCCGGACGCGGTGCGCGCCGCGATGCAGGACTTTATCCGGCTCAATGAGCAATGGCTGGCCAGCTTGTTCGAGCGCGCCGCGGCGCAGCGCAAGTCGCCCTATCCGATTCCGCCGCAGCAGCTGGCGCAGGTGGTGTTCGGGGCGTTGCAGAACGGCTTGATCAGTGCGCGGCTGTTTGGCACGCCGGACCGGCTCGATGCCGCGGCGGCGCTGCTGACCAGCGCCATGCCGGCGGAGCAGGCCTTAGCCGCCGCTTAGTGTCAGTATCACCGAGCCGGCGACGGCATTGCACAGCCACTGCGGGTCATCGTGGGGCAGGTCATGCCCGGCCCAGTGGTGCGTCAGCAACTGCGCGTCCCAGGCTTGCGCGATGCGCGCCGAGCACACCGGGTTGACCAGGCGGTCTGCCGCCGAGGCAAGCAGCAGCGCCGGGCAGCGCGGCGCACTGGCGGGGGCGCGATAGCGGGCAGCGGCCAGCAACTGTGCCAGCGCGGCTTGGCGGCTCACCGGCGCGTCGGCGGCAATGGCCTGCCAGGTCTCGAGATCGCGTGCCAGCGTATCGGTGCGGGCACAGGTGATGGCATGGATGGTCCGCTCGCAGTACGCGCGGTCCTGCCAGCGCTGCGCCACGCGCAGCAGCTTGCCCCAGTTGCGCGGCCGCAGGCGCTGTGCGGGCGTGCAGAACGGCCGCATGCTGGTATTGACCAGCACCAGGCCGCCGACTTCCTCCGGATAGGCGCTGGCCCACTCGGTCGCGGCCATCGCACCCAGCGACATCGCCAGCACGCGGTACGGTCCGTGCGCGCCGGTGGCCGACAACTGGCGCCGCACCGCGGTGACCATCTCAGGCACGCTCCACGGCGCCGGCTGCGCCGACAGCGCGCCGTTGCCGGGCAGGTCGGGCAGCAGCGGCCGGCCCAGCCCGGCCGCTTCCCAACGCGCCGGCAGGCTTCCCCAGTGGCGCGATTCCCGCGTCAGTCCCCGCAAGAATACCCATCGGCTCATGGCGGCGGCTCCGTCTGCCAGTGTGCGCGTGCCTGCAGCAGCAGGTCGTCACGCTGCGCGCCGCGCGGCCGCCAGCGATCCGGCGCAAAGGCCACGCGGCCCAGGAAGTCGAACAGGCTCACGTGCCGGCGCAGCACGCGCGCGGTGCGGTGCGCCTTGATCGGGTTGAAGATGCCCTCGCGCGAGAACAGCTGGCGCGGGTTCTTCTTGATCCACAGCCACGAGCCCAGTTCCAGCGTCATCGGCAGGAACAGGTTGCCGTGCGGCGTCAGGTCATAGGCATGGTCCCACAGGTCGCCGTGCAGCAGGTACTGGTGGCTTTGCGGCTCGAAGGTGTAGCCGTGGTGCGGGTGGGCCTGCTCGAACAGCGTCTTGAGCAGGTACATCTCGGGCAGGTGCGCCATCGGCCGGCGCGTGCCCGCGTACGGAAACCAGATGCTGTCGCGCCAGCCGTAGCCTGAATGGCAGTCCACGGCAAAGCTGAGCGGGCGCGGCAGCAGTTCTTCCTGCACCACGCGCAGCAGCGCGCGGCTTTCCGCTTCCATCGGCGCGCCCGCCGGGCCGCGGTACCAGGGCAGCCAGGCGCCGATGCGCTGGCCGCCGGCCAGGAAGGGCACACGCGCATCGGCGTCCTGCGGGCCATTGCGCATCAGGTCGACGCCGTTGGGGTTGGCGCGGGTGCCGGCCCACATGCCGCCGGGGTTGACGATCGGCATGAATACCAGCCGCACCGACTGCAGTTCGCGGTGCAGCAGCTCGTCCCATGCCAGCCGGCTCAGCACCGAGCGCAGGTAGTCCAGCACCAGCTGCGTGCCGATGCGTTCCAGCCCGTGGATGCCGCCGAAGATGCCGATCGCCGGCGCGCCCGGATCGCGGCTGCCGAGCGTGGCGACATGCACGCCGAAGCGATGGCCCTGCACCATGGTTTCGCAGACCACCCGCGTATCCAGCACGTGGCTGCCCGTATCCAGCAAGGCCAGCAGCTGGTCGTACTCGGGGAAGCCGGCGTGCGGATGCATGGGCTCAGGCGGCCGGCACGCCTGCCGTGCCGAACAGGTGCAAGACCGGCCAGCCGCGTGCCTCGGCCGCGTCCCGCAGCGTCGAATCCGGATTGACGGCGACCGGGTGGCCAACGCTTTCGAGCAGCGGCAGGTCGTTGCGGGAGTCGCTATAGAAGGTGGCCTGTGCCAGCGCCGTGTGCGCAATGCCCAGCGTGTCGAGCCACGCCAGCACGCGCAGCACCTTGCCAGGCCCAAAGGCCGGCACGCCGGCCAGCGCGCCGGTGAACTCGCCGTGCGCATCGTGTTCCGCCTCCACCGCCAGCAGGTGCGGCACGCCCAGCTGGCGCGCGATCGGCTCGGTGACAAAACGGCAGGTGGCGGTGACGATGCAGCACAGGTCGCCGGCGGAGAGGTGGCGGGCCAGCAGGTCGCGCGCCGCCGGCTGGATGGCGGGCACGATCACTTTGCGCATGAAGTCCGCGCGCCACTGCGTCAGTCGTTCACGCGGATGGCGCGCCAGCAGGCCCAGGGCAAAGCGCGCATGGGCGGCAAAGTCCAGCCGCCCCGCCTGGTAGGCCGCCAGCCAGCGCGTGTTGTGCGCATCGATTTCGGCAGCCTCGGCGCCGCCCACGGCAACGAGGTAGCGGGCCCATTCATACTCGCTGTCGAGCGGCAGCAGGGTGTGGTCGAGGTCAAACAGGGCGAGGCGGGGGGCAGCGGGCATGCGGGATAGCTCAGTTGGCGAAACCGGCAAGCTTGGCGCGGCGTGGTGACCGCGCGGTGATGAAGGACCCAAGTTTTCCGATACCGGCATTGGCGCTTTACCTTGCGCGGCAGGCATGCGGGTGTCAGGCGGCGTGGGTGGCGGCGGTCGGCTCGTCCAGCGCCACGCAGTCCAGGAAGGCGCCGACCAGCCGGGTCTCGCGCCGGCTCTGCAGGCAGTATAGGTATTCATGCAGCACCGGCGCGCCTTGTGCGAACGGCACCACGCGCAGCAGCGGGTCGCGCGGCACCTCGCCCAGCGGCACCACGCTGGCGCCCAGGCCCTGGCGGATGGCCTCGTAGATGGCCTCGCGGCTGCCGATCACGGTGTGCGGCGGCAGTTCCAGCCCGCACGCGGCCAGTGCCGTCTCGGTGGCCTTGCGCGTCATCGAGCCGTGCTCGCGCACCAGCAGGTGGCAGCCGCGCAGTTGCGGCAGCTCGACCTGCGCCAGCCGCGCCAGCGCATGGTCCGGATGGGCCACCAGCACCATCGGGTCCGTCGCCAGCCGGATGCAGGCAAGCCGGTCGTCGTCCACCGGGTGCGACGATACCGCGGCGTCGATGCGGTACTCGAACAGCGCCTCCAGCATCTGCTGCGAATTGCCGATGTCCAGGCTCACGTCGATCGCCGGGTAGCGCTGCCGGAACGCCGCCATCGTGCGCAGGATGTAGTAGGGGCCGGTGGCGCCGATGCGCAGGTTGCCGAAGCGCAGGTTGCCGGCGTTGCGCAGCAGGTAGTCGGCATTGCCTTCCTGCTGCATCAGCTGCTCGACCACCGGCATCAGCGCCACGCCCACGTCGCTCAGGTCGACGCGGCTGGCGCGGCGGTGGAACAGCTCAACGCCGTAGGTCTCTTCCAGCTGGCGGATGCGGCCGGTGACGGTGGGCTGGCTGATGCGCAGCTGCCTGGCCGCCATGGTGATGCTGCCCTGGCGTGCCACTTCGAAAAAGGTCATCAGCAGGTCGCCGAGCATGGTTATCCGCAGGAAAGTTGGGGGGCAGCCCGGACAGGTCCCGGACGACCGCGCAGTCTAGCGGGCCAATATGACAAAACGGCTACGCCCGCCCGCGGCCGGAGCGGCCGGGGGCGGGCGCAGCGCTGCCCGTCAGGCGACTTGCGCGTCAGCCGTTGAGGCCCATCGCCGGATCGGACACGCTGTCCTTGCCGGTCTCGATGCGGCCGGCGAAGCGGCGCGTGAAGCCGCCTTGCGCGGTGGTGACGGTGAAGTCGTACCAGTTGCCCTGGCGGGCCACGGGCCAGTGCTGCTGCAGCTGCATGCCGGCCGGCACCTCGTAGGTCCAGGGACCGTCGGTGCGGTAGGCGTTAGGCTGCACGGTGAAGGTGCAGGGGGCGCTGCCGGTGTTGATCATGTCCACGTACACCGCGGCATTGGCGATGTCATAGCAGACCCGGATCTCCGGCGCGCTGGCACCCGCCGCAGTCACGGCCCCCACGTTGCCGCGGAAGGCGCGGTGGAAGCCGTTGGGGCCAAGCACCCACAGGTCGTACTTGCCGTCGTCGCTGGCAAAGACGTCCCAGCTGCCATGCAGTTCCTTGCCCGGCTCGACCATGTAGCGGCGCGGCACGCGGTCCAGGTGCAGGCGGTCGTAGACGTGGAACACCGCCGCCGCGGTGCCGGTGTTGCTGAACAGCAGCCACACCGCGCGCTGGTCGCGGGCGTCTTCGCGGGCGCTTACGTGCAGCTCATAGGGCAGGGCGCGCGACGGGCGCGTGCCGGTGTCCTGCTGCGGCATCTGCTGGCTGCTGGCCGAAGGCAGCGGCACTTGCGGCAGCACGCCTTGCGCGGTGCGGATGGCATCGGCGCTGGCCTTGTCGCGGTTGGGCAGCGTGGGCAGCGGGTTGGTGTTCGGGCTGACGAAGTTGAAGGCCGAGGTCAGGTCGCCCGCCACCGCGCGGCGGAAGCTGCTGATATTGGTCTCGGCCACGCCAAAGCGGGCTTCCAGGAAGCGCAGCACCGAGGTGTGGTCGGACACCTGCGAGTTGACCCAGCCGCCGCGGCTCCATGGCGAGACCACGTACATCGGCACGCGCGGGCCGGGGCCGTAGGGGCGCTTGTCGACGTGGTACTCCGGCCTGACCTGTTGCGGGTCGAGCGTGGTGGCGCCGGCCAGCGTGTCGCCGTCGTAGGCGGGCGCGCACGGCGGCGGCACGTGGTCGAAGTAGCCGTCGTTCTCGTCAAAGTTGATCAGCAGCACGGTCTTGCTCCAGACCGCCGGGTTGGCGGTCAGGGCATTCAGCACCTCTTGCGTATACCACGCGCCCTGTACCGGGCTGGAAGGCCCGGGGTGCTCCGAGTACGTCGCCGGCGCCACGATCCACGACACCTGCGGCAGCTTGCCCGCGGCAACGTCGTCGCGCAGCGATTGCAGGAAGCCGCCGTCAGGCATGGTGTTGGCCACGCCCTTGAGCAGCGGGCTGATGGCGTCGTCGGCGCTGGTGTATGCCGGGTAGGGGCTGCCGTTGGCCTGGTTGCCGCGCGCGGCGTTGGCGTCGCGGTATTGCTTGAAGCCCGCAAGCGGGTTGTCGGTGAAGTTGTCCGGCATGTTCTGGTAGACCTTCCAGCTCACGCCGGCGGCTTCCAGGCGCTCCGGGTAGGTTTTCCAGGTGTAGGCCGGGGCCGACCCCGTGAACGAGTCGCCGCTGTTGTCGATCACCGGCCCGCCGTTGGCGCCGCCGGGGTCGTTGGTGCCGGTCCAGTGGAACAGGCGGTTGGAGTTGGTGCCGCCGTGGAAGCTGCAATGGTAGGCGTCGCAGACGGTGAAGGCATTGGCCAGCGCCACCTGGAAGTCCAGCTCGGCCTCGGTGTAGTAGCCCATCGACTGGGTCTGCTTGTAGGTGGGCCACTTGTTCATGCGGCCCAGGTCCCAGGCGTTCTGCGCATCCGGGTACGAGTGCGGCGTGCCGCTGACGCGCTGCGCATTGCCGGCGCTGCTGTCGAGGTGGTAGGGCAGCACGGTGCGGGTGGTGCTGCCGTTGGTATAGGTCTGCTGCCAGACGTTCAGGCCGCCCGCCAGCGGGATCGGGAAGCGGTCGCCAAAGCCGCGCACGCCGCGCAGCGTGCCGAAGTAATTGTCGAACGAGCGGTTTTCCTGCATCAGGATGACCACGTGCTCGACGTCGCGGATGGTACCGGTGGCGTTGTTGGCCGGGATTGCCAGCGCGCGGCGGATGGACGGCGGGAAGGCCGCCAGCGCGGCGGTGGCGGCGGCGCTGCCGCCGGCGAGTTTGAGGAAGTTGCGTCTGCTTTGCGGGTTCATGGATTCTGTGCCGGGTGGTTTCTGGAGGGGAGACGGGCCAGGCCCGGCTTCAGGGTGCGCAGCGCAGCTGCGGCTTCACGGCGGGCGTCTCGCCAGGCTGGTCGCTGCCATTCCCCTGGCCGGGGTTGCCGCCGGTACCCGGGGCACCCGGCGTAGTCGGTGCCGCGTTGGGCGAGCCGGTGGGGCTGTCGCCGGAGT